>JABHKC010000242.1 GCA_018692315.1 Bacteroidota bacterium
TCCATTTAAGCAAATTACGGAGATTTATTACGAGCTTCCCGAGGCAGGAATGGTAAGCCTAACGGTTTTCAACAATCTTGGCGAGCAAATTTCAGTGCTTGTTGAAACTGAACAAAAAGGCGGAAGTTATACAGTAAAATTCGATGCAAGCGGACTTTCTGCCGGTGCATACTTCTATACAATAAAAGTTATAGGAGAAAATTCTAACTATTTAGAAACCAAATGTATGAGTTTGGTGAAATAGTATATTTGTTACTTCAAACTAAAGCCCCATTGTTTTTTACTTTGGGGCTTTTTTGGTAATAAGTTCTAAAGTATTAAACGTTCATATTTTTTTTTATTATGCCTTTACCCGTGCCGCCACTCCAAGTGGTAAATTGCATAAACGACCAAATATTTAAATTCATTCTCCCGAAACCTTTATTCTAATCCCTTCACTAAACGAAGAAAACTCCGGAGCATACATAGATTGTATTTTTGTTATTCCATTTGAGAAAACTCCACTTTGGCTTACTCGCAAAGGATATTCAAAAACAAATGTGCCTTTTGGCAGATACGAAATAAAAAAGTTAGTTGCAGCATCTTTTGTGCTTTCATAATATCCTAAACCGCCCTGATATTTATAAGCAGAAATTATGTTTATAGGTTCAAAACCGGATGCCCGCATATCTTTCATATGAACATATTCCATAGCTCTGTCAACTCGCAATTCAATTCTTACAATTATTTTATCGCCTACAAAAAGTTTGCTAGAATCATTAATTAAAAACAGCTTTTTGCCGCTATCTGTCTGTTTTTCAATAAATAAATCCTTCTTTAGCTTTAAAGCAGTTTCGTGCTTAGTAATTTTATCAATATCTTCAAAATACTGCCAATACAAACTCCCCCAGGCTATTCCGTTATTTTGCTTATTTACAGTAACTTTTCCCATATCAGGACTGATTTCGTTTGCCGACCATGATTTTTTGAAATATCCGGTACCTGCTTCCAAATTCAAATCATCATTTTCCTGAGGATTTATTTTTTGCGAACCTACAGAAATTTCTACTTGATTGCTATTTCCGAGCAAATCGTTTCCTTTGAGTAGAAGTGCATAAATGGCATCGGTAGTGGCTTTGCTGGTTTTCCAATTCTGAGTTTGTTTTTGCTTGAGCAGCCAAATTTTCAGTTCTTCAACAGTTTCCTGATTTTCCGATAGCTCGTCGAAAAGTTCAATCATCAATGCCTGCGTTTCTATTGGAGCTTCGTACCAAAACATTCCGCCCGAATTTTCTTTCCAATACATTCCTAATTCATTGGAATGAAGCGAATGTTCCTCTATGGATTTTAAAATCTCAAATGGAGTTATTTCATTCCCAAACTTATGCAATGCCAAAGCAATCATAGCTTGCAAATACTTCGAGTTTTTTAGCCAATGCTTTTCAGCTTGTTTCAAAAAATAATTGAAAGCAAGAGAATGTTCATTGCTAATTTCGATTTCTTTAAAAAAGCTTCTTGCATACAGATAATGAATATGAATTCGACTTGGATTAAAATCTTTATTCTTCCTTTTTATTAAAAGTTTATAATCTTTTTTCATTTGTTGGTCGAGGTAAGAAAGTGCTTTTTTTAGCATTTGTTCAATTCGGGTATTTTTCTCAATAGCCCCAAGTTTGTAGAGATGCCCAAAACCTGCCACAATATGCTGCGTTATAAATCTGTTATCGTGCATTCCCTTAAACCAAGGCCAGGCTCCACTTGAGTTTTGCATATTTTCTAACTGTAGCAACATTGACTCAAGTTCGTTTGCAAGATTGTTTAAATCGAAGAGAAGAGCAATTCGTTGCTTACTTTCGCTTTCGTTTTTTGCATCTAAAAGCCAGGGAGTTTCTTCTATCAGGATTTGTTTTAGCTCCTGATTTTTTTCAAGTTTTGAAAGCAATGCATCGGAGTTTTCGGTGTTTTTCCAACTATCGAAAACTGCTTTTATTTTGGGCGAAGAGTTTGCAATATGTGCTGCCAGACTGTTTGCATAAAATTTGCTGAAAGTTTGCTCTGCACAATCGTAAGGAAAATCGACGAGATAGGGGAGAGCCTGAACTGCGTACCAGGCCGGATTTGCAGTAAATTCAAGACTTAGTTTATGGTTTTTTAAGCTTGGAGATTTTCCGGAATTTTGCAATTTTTTCAACTCAAATGTTTTTGTCTCGTTTCCACGAATTGGGAGCGGGAGCGATTCAGTAACTAAAATGCGATTTGACAAAACCGGAATTGTATGTTCTTCGGCATCGGAAAAATTTTCAGACTTAGCGATAATTTTACAAGAAAGTGCCGAAATTCCTTCTGGAATTTCTAATTTCCAGGAAACGCTTGAGTTTTGTCCTGTAACTATTTTAAAGTTTTGAATTTCAGTAGTTGAGTCCAAAATCAAATTTTCTATAACTTGAAAATCTATAGGATTAGAAAATTCAATTTTTGCAAGTCCTTCAATATCTTTTTCCGATAGATTACTAATTTTACTGACAAGTACAATTGTATCGCCTTCTCTGAAAAATCGAGGAATATTTGGCGTAACCATCAAAGGTTTTTGAGTAATAAGTTCCTTTTCGATGAAACCGTATTTTAAATCTTTGCTGTGGGCAAATCCCAGCATTTTCCATTTTGTGAGTGATTCGGGGATAGTAAATTTTATATTCAAATTTCCATCCTTGTCGCTCTGTAAGTGTGGATAGAAAAATGCTGTTTCACTAAAGTTTGACCTATTTTGAATTGATGGATCATCAAAATATTTTTTCTTTTCTTCCTGTTTGTTAGCCAATAATTCTATGTCGTTCTCTATGATAGTTACTTGTTTTTGTTTAGCTACAATACCGTTAGCAAAAGTTGCATCACTTTTATCCATATCCAATCTTTCAATTGCAAAATAAACTGGTTCGGTATCTCCTTCCCGCATTTCAGTCAAACTATAATCATTAAATCCAAACCAATTCAAATAGTCGTAAGTTTCAAATGGAACTTCTTTATATTTAATTGAAATTCGTGAAGCATCATCAGAATAGTTACTTCTAAAACATGTCGCACTCCTAGTTGTTGCGTTATAACATTTTTTGTAGATATTCAAACCCCAAACATTTTTCTTAAAACTATCTAATGATTTATCGTAAAGACAAGCAAGCATTTCTGCCGATTCTGTTTCTCCATCTTTATTTTTAATTGTAATTTTCCATTCTTCCTGACTTCCAGGCAAAATTTTGTCTCGAAAAGTTTCAAATTCTATATCAAGTTTTTTGTTAGAATATGGCACATCTATTTTTTCCTCAAATGTGTAATGTCTATTGTTGCGTACCAATGTGAAATGGATAAAAACATTTCCACGATAGTTCTTCAAAATTGGAATTTCAAACAATTTCTGCTCATTTTCTAATTTTATCCATTCGAAGTGTAAAACGGTATTTTCTTGCCTAGTCTCTAACAAAATGCTGGCATTTTTTAATGCACTTCCAATAGCAATTTTTGCTGTTTCTCCAACTTCATATTTATTTGAAATGGTAGAACACCACAGGCTCGCAACCACAGGGCAAGTTTTTTCTTTTTCAGAAAATAAGGTGAAATATTGTTTTTTGAAAACATCGTTTCCAAAAGTATCTTTTGAGCTTAATTCTACAAGATATCTGCCCGTTTTCCAATCAGAAATATTTTCAAGATTTATAGATTTATTGTTTTTTGTATCGAAATTAATTTCCAATTTTTTGATAGATTTCTTGAGGTTTTCTATTTCAGTTTCATTTTTGTATTCATTTCCAGCAAAAAGATTTTCCCATTCATTTTTGCTGTAAATATATTTATCGGGCTTTGTCCAATGTCTTTTTCGTAAAACTTCCAGCGGTTCTTCAAGTTTGAAAATTGCAATTTTTCCTTTTGCAGGAACAAAATTGCCATTCAGATTTTTTGTTTGAACTGAAAAACTATTCTCAAATTCTTGTTTAATATTTTCCTTACAAAGTTTTTTAGGAATTTCTAGCCCGAGCCTGAGCGTTTGATAACCTATATTTATGCTATTTTCAGTACTCTGAGTTTCGCCATTAGAATCGGTAACATCAATAAAAATTCTAAATGAAAAAACGTTTTCCGGGTTCTTTGGAAATAAGAGGTCATGTTTTGCAATAAAACTAAATTCAAACTTTCCGTTTTCATCTGTCTCAATTTCACCAAAAGCAATTTCAGTTTCAGAAGTATTATGCCACCAATTTTGCCTGTTAGGACTTTTAAATATTTTATAAACCACTTGAGTTTCACTCAAATTTGCTCCCGAATATGAAATTGCTGAACCTCTGACTTTTACAGAATCGTTAAGAAAATAACTTTCGACGAAAGGCAAAATTGAGACTGCAAATTTTGGTCGTTTATATTCTTCAACCTGAATTTGCTTTGATCCATATTTATTTTTTAACCTGAAAGTGCCGTTAAGTCTGCCTTTTGGAATAATAAAACTTCCGCTGAATGTACCGAACTCATTTGATTTTAATTCTAATTCTGAGATTTTCTGATAGTTGGCATCGAAAAATTCGACTGTCGTTTTTATATGAGGAAAAATTTCATGTTGATTTTTGTAAGATTTCAGTATAATTCCTTTGAAATGAACAGTTTGTCCCGGTCTGTATATTGCCCTATCGGTGAAAAAGAAAGTTGATTTTCCGGGTTTGTTATGATCTTTTCGTGGAAAATATTGACGATAATTTCTGTCAGAAATTAATGTGTCATTTTTATTTGTGAATTCAATATAGTAGCTTCTTGTATCGTTGAAGTTTTCATCATTTGGAATTTCCAAAAAACCTTTTTTATCCGATAATATTTTTGGCCCTATAATATATTGATATTTCCGGGCTTTTCTATCATACTTTTTGTAAAATACTTGTGCTTTAGCATTTTTTATGCCAGCCCCGGTTTTTCGGTCTAAAACATAAAAGGAATTTGTTCCATCGTCTGATTGATTTTGGATAAAACTGAGATTAGTAACAACAAAAGTCCTGTAAGCCACAATATTGTTTTTCTCTTTGAATTGCGGATTATTCGACATTATTACAACATATGAACCGAGCGGCAAACCATCAATCAAAAGTTCACAACTATGTTTTTGAAAGTCAGAATCGTTAGGAAGCTCGAATTCGTAGTTTTTAATCTCAGTAGAGTTTTCCTTGATTCTTGCAAAATACTCATCGTATCTATGTTCCTTATTAATTTGATGCAATTTTTTGGAGCTGATGGCTGCAATTCTTACATAAACTTTCGAAATGTTACGATAATTTATTTTTGTCAGGATTTTATCTTCCGGGATTATGTTTTCTTCAATTTCGAAGGATAGAAATTTTTGTTTAATTTCGAGGAGCAAATTCTCAGCTCTCGTTGCTGAATTGGTTTTTGGGAATTTTTCAACAATGTTTTTACAAATATCAAAGGCTTTTTGATTGCTGTTTTTGAAAATATGAGTTTCGAAAATTTCCGGATTATATTGGTATGCCCGAGATCGATAAAACTGAGCTATAGCAAAAGAAGCCTGAGCAGAAAGCGGATTTGTTGCATACTTTTTCTCAAGCCTATTCAGAAAACTGAGATATAAACTGTCTTTCTGTTCATTCACGGAATTTTGGCGAACAAACTCGATTCTTTTGCATTCTATGTCTATTATTGCATCATCAGAACCTGCTTGAACTTTATATTTCAGCAGCTTACGAAAATTTTCGATTGCAAAAAAATGAAACGATAAACTATCTTTTGTTGAGATTTTTGCTTTTATAAAATCCTCTGTATCAGAAAAATAAAATTTTTCTTTCAGCTGAAAATTATTGATAGGAATTGTGAGTTTCGATTGCGAATTTGAAAAAAAATCGATTGTACGATGAGCCAGAAAATCGTACAATGTTGGTCGTAGAACTTGAGACTTTGTGCCTTTTAAAATTATTTCATCGTATAAATTCACGGAAATTTTATTCAAACTATCGGCATTTTGCAGCGAATTTTGAAAATGAAAAATCGCCTTTTCAGTGAGTTTTTTCAAATCCCAGGTTTCCATATCCTCCGAATCATATCCGACAGTTTCAGTACGATTCAGAATTTTCCAGCGGTTTTTCTGAAAATAGTCCCAGTAAGTTTCGGCAATTATCGAATTGAGGATTGCAGAATTTGGAAATTCAGATTTTTTCAATTCGTTTTCTAACTTGCTGATTATTAAAACGTAAGATTTTTCTTCAAGCTTGTTTGTAAATTTGCAATAGTGCAAAAGTGTTTTTATTAGCTGGGGATAATTGTTTTCATCTTTTGCTTTTTCATAGATTTCATCAACTATTTTTAATGCTGATTTTGGCAATCCTTTTTTATCAAAACTATCTACTTTTTTCCAGTGCTGCGAGTATTTGTGATATTCATCGAATGATTTCTGTCCTCTTTGCGAATAGCTAGAAAACATAAACATTAGTAATGCAATTGTTATCAAAAGAAACTTTTTAATTTTCATAATCTATATTTTCAAGTCTAAATTCTATCAAATTAAGCAAATTTTTGCTTGAATAGGAAATCTATATTCTTCTTCTTTGATTTTTTAATAGTGAAAAGCTATAAAAAGAATCTCAAATGCTTTTGAAATTTGATGAAAAAAATACAATTTTTGTTAACATAAATTAGTTTTAGTATATTTTTAGCAAAAATAATTGTGTATTTGCAATAAGTTATAAAATTGATTATCAGAGGATAAATTAAGATTTCAAAATGAAAATCGAACATAATGATTTTTTAACAATTTCTTAAGATAGATTAAAAAACTTGTATTAATTTTGCAGCTTTTTTTCAATTTAGGATATGTCATTAAAAGATTTACGAAACATAGGTATTGCCGCTCATATTGATGCAGGAAAAACAACAGTAACAGAACGAATTTTATTCCTAACAGGAGTAAATAGAAAAATGGGGGAGGTTCATGACGGACAAGCTACCATGGATTTTATGAAGCAAGAGCAGGAACGAGGTATTACAATTGCCTCTGCAGCAATATCTTGTGCTTGGAAAGAAGCCCAAATCAATCTTATTGACACTCCGGGGCACGTCGATTTTACTATTGAAGTAGAACGATCGCTGCGAGTAATTGATGGAATGGTTGCTGTATTTTGTGCAGTTGGTGGAGTCGAGCCACAATCGGAAACTGTTTGGAATCAGGCAGATAATTATAAAGTTCCAAGAATTGGATTCGTCAACAAAATGGATAGGACGGGGGCATCGTTTTTTGAAGTTGTTGGTCAAATGAATAAATATCTTGATGCCAATGCGATACCTTTTCAAATTCCGATTGGTGATGAAGAAGATTTTAAAGGAGTAATCGATGTTATTGAAAAAAAGGCATATGAATTTCAAGATTACGAAAGAGTTGAAATTGACATTCCTGAAACACATATCGAAAAATTGAATGAAGCCCGAGAAAAGTTAATCGAAAAACTTGCTGATTTTAATGAAGATATTTTAGAATTATTTCTTGAAGAAAAAGAAATTCCAATTGAATTACTAAAAACCGCTGCAAGAGAAGGATGCCTAAAACTCCTTATCACGCCGGTATTTTGCGGTGCTGCATATAAAAATAAAGGAGTTCAATTACTTTTAGATGCAGTTATTGATTATTTGCCTTCGCCAATTGATATTGGTGCCGTTTTTGGTTCAGATATAGATGATGAGGAAAAGTCAATTAAACGCTTGCCCTCTAAAAAAGAACCATTTTCTGCTTTAGCTTTTAAAATTGTAAATGATCCATATGTAGGCCAACAAACTTTCATCAGGATCTATTCCGGTTCAATTAAAAGCGGCACTCCGGTTGAGAATACTATAAGAGGAAAATCGGAAAGAATTGGTAGAATTTTAAGAATTCATGCAAAAGATAGAGAAGAAGTAACTGTAGCCGGAGCTGGCGATATTGTTGCTTTGATTGGCATGAAAATAACCAAAACCGGGGATACTCTTTGCGATGTTGACAATAAATTATATTTAGAGACTATAAAAGTTCCACCTTCGGTAATTGAAATGAAAATTGCTGCAGAATCGAGAAAAGAACAAGGAAAACTTGGCGAAGCACTTGCAAAACTATCGAATGAAGACCCTTCGTTTAATGCTCGCTACGATGAGGAGACAAATGAAACAATTGTTGCCGGTATGGGAGAACTTCATCTCGAAATTATTATTGATAGAATAAAAAGCGAATTTAATGTTGATGTTGAGATAGGCGAACCTTCTGTAACATACCGTGAAACCATTACTCAGGAAACACAAATTCTACATAAATACTCGAAGCAGAGTGGTGGTAAAGGTCAGTTTGCTCAAACATTAATGAGAATAGAACCAAACGTAAATCAAGGTTACGAGTTTGTTGATCATATTAAAAGTGGTCGTATTCCGGCCGAATATATTCCATCTGTTGATAAAGGTGTGAAAAAAACTATGGCAAAGGGAATTTTAGCAGGTTTTCCTATAATTGATGTTAAGGCTGTGCTACTTGACGGAAATTTCCACCCTGTCGATTCGTCAGATATGGCATTTCAAACATGTGGTTCAATTTGTTTTAAAAATGGTTTTATGAAAGCTAATCCTATTTTGCTTGAGCCAATAATGAAAATTGAAATTAATACACCGGACGATTTTATTGGTGGAATAGTTGGAAATATCAATAAAAAGCGTGGTAAAATTCTTTCGATGAGAAGATATCGAAAAGGTTCTCAAAAACTTTATGGAACGGTACCATTGATGGAAATGTTCGGATACGCAACACAATTACGAAATCTTTCAAGCGGTAGAGCAAACTTCTCTATGGAATTTGACAAATACGAACCTGTGAATAAAGCTATTCAGGAGGAGATTGTTGAAAGTCGAAATAAGAAGTAATATTCAGGTTAGAATTTGAAAAATAAAATATCCCGCAGATTTCGTTAATTATTGTCATATTTCTGCGTAAATCTGCGAAATCTGCGGGAAATGCAATTCTGTTTACTTAGTCCAAAGATTTTGTAGCTTATCGCTGATTTTTATGCTATTTGAGAATTTATCGGAAGTGGGAGAAAATGTAATAATTTTGGATTAAATAAATTTCATCCTTCAACTTTAATAACTTTACTTCCTTGATATTCTTGAATCTATTGAGTAAAAGTCAATTCAGGACTAATTTCAATATTACTTTGATTTTTTGCACGGTCAACCACATAAAATTCATATTTGATAGTGTCTAAAATATATTCCGATTGCAAATATTCAAATTTCACTATTATGTCGGCAAGAATTGTTTTATTTTGTCCCGATGGTTGTTCAATATGTGGGATTTTAAAAAAGATTGAATCGGGGTTTGGATATTCTAAATATTCTCCATCGATTTTGTAAAACATTTTATAGAAAAAATTTGAAACAGAATCGGAACCAATATCCCCGTCTCCATCAATTAGGGAGAATTTCAAATCCACTGTTTTTATATAGTTTTGAAAAAAAGAACTATCAATTTTTAATTCGGCATTTTTAAAAGCAATTTGCGGAGTTTCTGAATAGGATTTTATTTCCTTGCAAGAATAAATTATTGCTATCATGAAAAAACCTACTGATATTTTAATTATAATTCTCTTCACTATATAAAATTTTAACCAATGATAAGAATATTCTTTGGAAATGTTACTTTATTTTAATTCAAAATTCAAATATAAAATGTTTACTTTTTTCTAAAAAATATCTGAATTGGTACGCCCGAAAAATTAAACTTCTCTCTTAGTCTGTTTTCCATATATCTCCTGTAAGGATCTTTAACATACTGTGGCAAATTGCAGAAGAAGGCGAAAGAAGGAGCTAAAGTTGGCAATTGGGTTGCAAATTTTATTCTTATATATTTTCCTTTGACAGAAGGTGGTGGATATTTTTCAACAGCTTCTATCATAAATTCGTTTAAAACTGAAGTTTTGATTCTTTGCCTACGATTGTTATTTACTTCAATTGCGAGTTCAAGGATTTTATTTATTCTTTGTTTTGTTTTGGCTGATGCAAAAACTATTGGCACATCGTTGAAAGGAGCCAATTTTTCTTTAATAATTTCAATACTTTTTTTTGTGGAATTTGTTTCTTTTTCAATAATATCCCATTTGTTTACGACTACAACTACTCCTTTTCTATTTTTTTGAATCAAATGGAAAATATTTACATCCTGAGCTTCAATACCCCTTGTAGCATCAATCATTAGTAGGCAAATATCAGCATGTTCAATTGCTCTGACAGCTCGCATTACAGAATAAAATTCAAGATCTTCGGTAACTTTTCCTTTTTTCCGAACACCGGCAGTATCAATTAAATAAAAGTCGTAGCCAAATTTCTGATAGCGAGTATGAATAGAATCGCGAGTTGTTCCGGCAATTGGTGTAACTATATTTTGTTCTTTGCCGATAAGTGAATTAAGTAGCGAAGATTTCCCAACATTTGGACGGCCCACAATGGCAAATTTTGGTAAGTCCGGGACATCAAGTTCTTTGGTTTTTTCGAAAGAATTCACCAAATCGTCTAAAAGTTCGCCGGTTCCACTACCATTTATTGAAGATATTGGATATAACTTTTCATATCCTAAGCCATAAAATTCATGAGAATCGAAAAGCCGCTCAGTATTATCACATTTATTTACTACAAGGAATATTTTTTTTTCCGATTTTTGCAAAATTCTGGCAACTGCTTCATCAAAATCGGTAATGCCACTCAAAACATCTACAACAAATAGAATTATATCTGCTTCTTCCATGGCGAGAAAAACCTGTTTGCGAATTTCTTTTTCGAAAATATCGTCGGGATTCGACAAATATCCGCCGGTGTCGATTACTGAAAAATCTATTCCGTTCCAATCCGATTTTCCATAGATTCTATCTCTGGTAACTCCACTATATTCGTCAACAATTGCTTCTCTTGATTCTGTCAAACGATTATACAATGTAGATTTGCCCACATTTGGTCTGCCAACAATTGCTACGATATTTCCCATTTCATCTATTTTTTATAAAAATTAAAATGCAAAAATACCATTATTCTTTTTGATATTTTTTGAATTTTTTAAATTGTTGGAATATTCAGTTGCCTGATAATTTAATTTGCTTAATTTATTGCTTTCTGTTGCACACATTTTAATAAATCCAGCTACCAATTTGTTTGAACTAAATGAGAAATAGAAATTCAATTTATAGTCAAACAATAGTAATTCATTATTGAATTTTGGATTATAAAAAACTACTAAAAATATCTCAAGTATGTCTAAACTCCACAAAAATAGTTAACTAAGTGATTTTAATGAAAATAAATACGCATTCAATTTAGCACGAATTTCAGAAATACTAATGTCGTAACCCTCTGCTTTTATTGAACTTACAAAATCGCAATGTTTTCTGCCTTTCCTGTAGTCAGGTTCTCTTTTTGGGTGTTTAATATACTTTTGAATAATTTCCGTTTTTTCTGAAACATTAAGTACTGCATGATAGAAAAGCATGTCCTTTTTTCGATATATTGAGGACCCTAAGATTTTTTTCTCGCCAATAGAAATATCTGAAATTCCTTTCATAGAAACATCTTTAATTCCAAGATTTTCTAAAGATTGAATTATTCTATCGTTTATCAGCCTAAAATAATCATGTGAATTATCATTAATTTTAAGTTTTACCGAAAATACTAATGTGTTTGGAGTTAAAATCACAGTTTCGCCCCCGGAAGGGCGCTTATAAACTGCGATTTTATTCTTAATAATTTCTTCGGTATTGACAGATTTTTCTACACTGTTTGACCTTCCGAGAACAATATAATTCTCTTTTGGTTGCCAAATATGAAAATCAAAATCCTTTTCAGAATTTATAATTGAAAAATCCTGAAGATCGTATTTTTTTACATTTGTGGTATTCATTTTAGAATTTTGCTTTATTCTAATTAGTGAATTGTTTGAGTTGAGATATTACTTACTTGCCAATTATACATAAGGGCTAAGTTGCACTGAAAGTGCAGTATAATTCAGCCCAAGGCAGCGCCTTGGGTCATAAACAACGGAATTGTCGTCCTGAAAGGACAGCCTAAAAATATCCATTATGATGTTGATAAGTTGCCCTTTCAGGGCGGTTTTCATTGGAATTCTTTTACCCAAGGCGGTGCCTTGGCTGAATTTAATTAGGCTTTCAGCCTATGCCTCTACAAACCCACAATATTCGCCACAAATTGAAAAGGAAAGCCTCACTTATGAATAGCCTGATCTATAGCTTCGAAGCCTACTTCCATAAATATTTCAGAAATTGTAGGATGAGCATGAACAGTTTTTGCAACATCATAAATTGTTGATTCCAACTGCATAAATGCCGATGCCTCAGCAATCAGGTCGGTAGCATTGGCAGCCACAATCTGTACACCTAAAACTTCACCATACTTTTTCTCCGACAAAATTCTAATAAATCCTTCGTTATTGCCTTCTGCCAAGGCTTTTCCGTTTGCCGACAATGGGAATTCACTAATTTTATAATCAACATTAGATTTTATTAGATCGTCTTCGGTTTGGCCAATTTGAGAAAGCTCAGGTACTGTGTACATATTTAAAGGGTACTTTTTTATATCCAATTCTGATTTGACTCCCTTTATCAAATTTATTACATGCAGGCCTTGTGCCGAAGCAATATGAGCAAATTTGCTTTTTCCATTAACATCGCCAATAGCAAAAATCCCATCTATATTGGTTTTGCAATTTTTATCAACTTTGATAAACTCATTTTCAATTTCAAGTTTTACTTTCGATTCCGGAATCACAGCCTTTCTTTCCTGAGAGTTAATTATTATATCGCATTTCACTTTTTCATTATTAATTTCAAGAATGCCTTCTGAAAAATAATTCTCAACATTTTCGATAGGCGAATTGAAAATGATTTTCACTTTACTTTTAGTTAAATTAGTCTGAATATATTTCGATAAGTATTTATCGGCCAAAGGTAAAATAATGCCATTATCAGTAACGAGAGTAACATTTTTTCGAATTAATGAAAAAAACTGAGCCAATTCAATTGCTGTAGAATTACGACCATAAACAACTACATTTTCAGGAATTTCACTTTTAGTAAAAAGCTCTTTTACATTCAAAACCAAATCATTTTTTGTAGTCTCAATTTCAGGAATATACGAACCGCTTGAAATGATTATATTCTCTGTTTCTATATTTCTATTATTTACAGTAATTGAATTTTTTGAAACTATTTCGGCTTCGCCTTGAATTATTTCTACACCATTTTTTTTAAGAAGAAATTCTATTCCTTTAGTCAATCGTTTTACAATCTGATTGGCTCTTTTTGTTGCCTTCGCAAAATTAAAAGAGATGCTCTTTTTGTCAATTCCATCAACACCAAATTTTGCAGCATCTTTAATAATTTTATTATACAATTTTGCACTTTCAATTATTGATTTTGAAGGGATACAACCCCAATTGAGACACATTCCTCCTATTTCAGATTTTTCAACAATTGCAGTTTTTAGACCAAGCTGGCCTGCCCTGATTGCAGCTACATAGCCGGCAGGTCCCGAGCCTATAATTATAATATCATATTTCATAAGTCATATTTTTTTTAATCAAACAATAAAGTTACGGGTTCGGCCAAATAAGCCATAATTGAATTTAAGAATCTTGAAGTTTCGCCACCATCAGCAATTCTATGATCTACAGACAAAGACAGAGGTAAAATATGGCCAATGTCTAATTTGTCGTTTTTTACTATTGGCTGCTTGCTAATTCTACCTATTCCTAAAATGCCGGCTTGTGGATAATTAATTACAGGAACTCCAAATATTCCACCTATAGAACCATAACTGGTAACTGTGAAAGTTCCGTCTTTCATTTCATCCATCGAAAGTTTACCGTCTCTGGCTTTCTCCGACAATGCCTGAATTTCTTTTGCAATTTCAATAATGCTAAGCTTATCGGCATTTTTTACATGCGGAACAAGTAAGCCTTTTTCAGTATCTACAGCAATTCCAATATTATAATATTTCTTATAAATCATATTGGAATTTTCAATATCCATTTCCGAATTTAATGATTTGAATTTCTTTAATGATAAGGCAACAGCTTTAATGATAAATGCAAGATAAGTCAGTTTAACATTTTCGGGAGCGTATTTGTCTTTGTATTTTTTTCTGATTCTATCGAGTTCGCTAATTTCAACCTCCTCGAATACAGTCATATGAGCTGCATTATGTTTAGATTGAATCATGTTTTTTGCAATAGTTTTTCTGATTTGCGACATAGGTTCAACTTCAACAAATGGAGTTTCGTCTGAATGAGGGCTGCTTTTAGGCTCGGGGCGAGATTTCCTGTCGCTGGCATAAGTTAAAATATCATTTTTCATAACTCGTCCGGCCGGACCGGTGCCAATAACTTTTTTGATATCAATGCCCAAATCTTTTGCCATAGCTCTTGAAACGGGTGTTGCAAAAACTCTTTTCACAGATTTCTCTGATTTATCAGAACTGTTATCCATGCCTTCATTGCTTGAAGTTAGAACCGCTGCATTGCCCGCAATTTCTAAAGTTCCAACAACACCTGCTCCTTCTTCTTTCACAGCCTCCAAATCGGAGCCTTTTTCTACTTCAGCAACAGCATCTTCGCCCAAAACTCCTTCAATTTCAATTTCTACCAAAGCATCGCCAACATGAATTGTCTCACCTTCTTTTCCGTAAAGGCTGACCAATGTGCCGCTTTTTGGAGATGGAATTTCTGTTACAACTTTGTCTGTTTCCATAGTAACCAGCGAATCGCCGGATGCTATCTTCTGTCCCTTTTTTACAAGCCATTCTACAATGGTTCCTTCGTCTAAGCCTTCGCCAATATCCGGGAATTTAAATATATATCTCATATGTTAAAATTTTACAGTTTTTTCAATTTCATAAAATATTTTATCGGGAGAAACCATATAATGATGTTCGCCTTTTGGCAGCGGTACAATCGTATCGAAGCCGGTAACTCGTTTTGGAGGTGCCTCTAAACTCAAAAATGCGTCTTCAGTAACAATTTGCGTGATTTCTGAAGCTACTCCAAAACTTTTAGGACTTTCCGTAACTGTAATTATACGGCCGGTCTTTTTAACAGAATTTGCAATAGTATCTCTATCAATAGGATAGATGGATCGCAAGTCGATTAATTCGACAGAAATACCGGCAGCTTTAGCCATGACCATTGCTTTTTGTACTTCTCTCAACATAGCACCATAAGCAACTATAGTAATATCAGTCCCTCGTGAAACAATGCTTGCTTTTCCTAATGGAATAGAGAATTTTTCTTCAGGAACTTCTTGTTTTATGGCTCTGTATATTCTTTTTGGTTCCATGAAAATAACAGTATCATTACTTTCTATTGCCGAAACCAACAAGCCTTTGGCATCGTGAGGTGTTGAAGGGATAACCACTTTTAAACCCTGCACATGGCCAAACAAAGCTTCCATGCTTTCAGAATGATGTTCAAGGGCATTGATTCCTCCACCGTAGGGCATTCTGATTAGTATAGGTGTTTGGTAGCGTCCACGGCTTCTGTTTCTCATTCGTGCAGCATGAGACAAAATCTGATTGAATGCAGGAAATACAAATCCTGAGAATTGCATCTCGACAACCGGTCTTAGCCCTGCCACAGCCATTCCTACAGCTGTTCCAACAATTCCGGATTCGGCAAGCGGTGAATCAAAAACTCTTTCCTTCCCATATTTTTTTTGTAATCCTTCGGTAACTCTAAAAACACCACCTTCTACTCCTACATCCTGACCATAAACAATTATATTTTTATCTTCGTTAAGTTTTATATCTAATGCATTATTTATTGCATTCACCATATTCATTATTTTCATTTCTGTACCTCCTTCCATTTTAGAAATTTTTCGTGTTCAATTTTCTGCTTTTTTAAATCCTCGGGCATTTCACTATACATGAATTGAAAAACATCATCCAATGGATATGCCGGATAGTTTTCTGCCTCAACAAACTGACGGTCAACTTCTTTTTTAAAATCAACTATCAATTTTTCCTCTTCTTTTTCCGACCACAACTCTTTAGAAATGAGAAATGCTTTTAGTCTTTTCAATGGGTCTTTTTTGTCCCAGCTTTGCTCTTCTTCTTTAGTTCGGTATTTTGTTGGATCATCTGAAGTTGTATGAGCACCTTTTCGGTAAGTAACCGCCTCTATCAACACAGGTCCTAAACCTGATTTGATGTGATTTACAGCATTTTCAAAAGCTGCATACATTGCAAAATAATCGTTCCCATCAACTTTAATTCCCTCAATTCCATAAGCTACAGATTTTACAGCAATATTTTTTGAGGCTGTTTGCACAGAAAATGGGGTTGAAATTCCGTATTGATTGTTTTGCACAATAAAAATTACCGGCACATTCCAGCTACCTGCAAAATTCACAGCTTCATGAAAATCGCCTTCTGAAGTACCGCCATCTCCAACAAAAGTGTAAACAATCTGATCTTTTTTCTTGAGTTTCACTTCGTAGGCAATACCGGTGGCATGCAACAACTGAGAAGCAATTGGCACTGCCATTGGAAGGAAGTTATTTGCATTTTTAAACATTGAGCCATCCTCATATCCCATGAAATAGAGGAAAAGTTCTTTTAATGTAGCTCCTTTTGCAAGGTATGCACCCATTTCGCGAAATGCCGGTACCAACCAATCATTGTCTCTCATGATTGAGCCTGCAGCTCCTGAAATTGCTTCTTGTCCATAATTTGGAGGATAAGTATATATCCTGCCCTGTCGCTGATAGTTTACAATCTGCAAATCGGCAACCCGTGCAAAAAGCATGTCTTTATAGGCTTTTTGTAAATGTTCATCTGACAAAGCCGGCATCCATTTTTTGTTTTTCACAATACCATCATCATCAATTATGCTGAACAATTTGTCATCTATTGGTTTATATTCTTTAAACATATTATCTCTTAATTTTAATTAGACTAATTCTAAACAAAGATAATGCCGTATATTATACTATGCAAACAATTTCACAAATATTTATTAATTGACTGATAACATGTTTTTTACAGAATATTGATAATGTCATTTTGGCATTAAAAAAAGTTGCCAAATTACTATGTTGATGAAAAAGATTAATTAAATTTGTAATTTAGTAACGATTATTGGTTAAAATTATCGAAATGATAACAGAATACTTGAAAAAAAAAGATGGTTTTGCTTATATTTAACATAAATAACAGTTGTTAAAACGAATAAAATCATCAAATTAATAACAAATTAATATTTAGAATAATGAAACAAAAAATCTTTGCAATTTCATGCGTTTTGACCATGGTATTTGGCTCTTTATTTAGTCAAAATGACACACTATATGCCATTTATGAATTTAATTCACCGACAGTAAATCCATGGGGATTAACTTGGGATGGCACAGATCTCTGGATAAGTGATAATATTTCCGGTTGGATTTATAAATCGAGTACAAATGGACAAACTCTTGATTCAATAGAAATTGAGAATGCTCAGATTACCGGTATTACATTTGTTGATGATACTTTATGGGCGTTGAATACAAAAATTATTGCAGACACTTTAATTAATAATTCAACATATTCTGTTTTTTCGTTGTATAAAATAGATAAATCAAACGGTCAAAAAATTGATTCAATAAGTATAATTGGTTCTGCAACTAATCTGCAATCTGGAGATTTGTGGGGATTGACTTATTACAATAGTAAATTCTATATTACATATAATGGAGGTTGGGGTCCTTGCTTATTAGAAATTGATGCAGTAAACTATGCAAGTACAGATTTATGTTGTACTCATTTGGCAGGTATGACAATTGCAAATGATTCAATTTGGGCAATTAGGCATGGAGGAAATATAATAACTACAACAAATGGAACAGAAGAGTATTGGAAATATGAAATTTTATTCAGTGCGACAGATATTACATATGATGGAAATAATTTTTGGGTGGTTGATATTGCATCGAATAAGACTAAGAAAATGGAAGGATTGGCACTTTTTGAAAATGATAATGTAAAAACACAAGTAAATATTCAGCTATTTTATAATCCAACTCAAGATTTTATAATAATTGAAAATGATGAGCAATTAAAAATCAAATCAGCAACTATTTTTAGCTTAGATGGTAAATTAATAAAGGAAATATGTATTGATAATAATAAAAGCAGTCAAAAAATAAATCTTTCTAAGGTAGCCAAAGGAGTTTATATTATTAAATTAAACGTTGAAAATAAGGAAGTTAATAAATTAATTATAAAGAATTAAAAACAATAATAAAAAGAAGGATGAGCGGTTTGTTTCCGAAAACTTATAGAACAGTAAGTAGTTGGTGTTGTAATTCTACAAAAACTTCTCAGATATTCTAAAATTGAAAGACAGCAGTTTATGTACATATTTCATAAAAAAGATAGTAGGAACAAATGAAAATGGTTTTTGATAAGATGATTTGGTTTTAATGAAATGATTATATTTGGAAAATGAAATTGAAAAAAATAGTATAGATGATTTTACGACATTTTTACAGAATATGCTGGCTTGGGAATAATTCAACAAAGAAATATATAAAAACATTAAAAAATGAGCAGAGAATAGATAAATTTAAGCTTTAGTAGAAAATAGTAGTATAAAAAAAATACTAATTACTAATTATTATGAAACAAGAAAGAGTTAAAAATTAATCGCAGTATATTTTGCTTAGGTGATGTTTTTTGATTTTTTATTTTGTATTATTGTCGAGAATTTTTAAATCATTAAAACAAGGTTTTATGAGATTATTATTTGTAATTATAATTGGAATTGCCCTTTTATCGTCCTGTAACAGTAGTGGAAATAAACAATCTACATATTCTTCTAATCAAGTTAAAGTTTTAGAAGTATTACAAACCAGTTCATACACCTACATGTTTGTAAATGAAAATGACAAGAATTTTTGGATGGCAGTTATGAAAATAGATGCAAAGGTTGGAGACGAGCTTTACTACGACGAAGCTATGGAAATGAAAGATTTCAAGAGCAAAGAATTAGACCGCGTTTTCAGCAGCATTTTATTCGTGCAAAAGATCAGTAATGAGCCAATTAGCTCTTCGATGTCAGCAGTGCATGGCCAATCATCTCAAAGCTTTTCAAAACAGGACTCATCAAGTCACAGCGGAGCAAATGCAAGTAAACTAAATGAAGATATCCAGGTAGATCCTGCATCTGATGGTATTTCAATAGCAGAGCTATTTATAAACCGCAAGGATTACGCTAATAAAAAAGTGGTGGTACGTGGACAAGTTGTCAAAGTCAACAATTCCATTATGGATCAAAATTGGGTACACCTTCAAGATGGCACAAACGATTCGGGTAACTTTGACCTGACTGTAACCACTCAGGAATTTGTGAGTGTTGGGGATATTGTAACTTTAGAAGGGACAGTTATACTTGATAAAGATTTTGGTGCAGGCTATACTTATAAGCTGATTATTGAAGGTGCCATTCTGAAATAGTCTTTACAAAACTTAAATTCTTTAGGGAACATCTAACCTGATTAATTCATAAACTTTTTTTTCATAAACGTTTCTACAATTTTCATGCTCAAATATATTAACATTGATGAGTTTTAGTTAATTTTTTTATTCAATTTTAAATTTTACCGAATTTTATTTTGAATGATTCTAAA
>JABHKC010000243.1 GCA_018692315.1 Bacteroidota bacterium
GGACACCAATTACTTATATAACTGTATATCTGCATATTATGGTATTTAGAACGATTCTATATAACGTCATATGCCTAATTATCAGATAGATAAAATTTTCATTATTTTATTAATTTTGGAAAAATGCTCAAGTTGGGTTAAAATACCAGAAACTTGGGTTTAGTTCAACCCCGATTTTTCATTAGAATTAAGTCCGGCTTTGTAATTTCACGCTGTTTTTATATTTTTGGTGCTATAGCCAGTTAATATTCCATAATGTTAATATTCTCAATTCTATTATCTAATAGATTTTCAACAAAATATAACCAAATCCTTTTCTGTACATACTGCCAATTATGACTCCAAGCATGACTTCCTCCGGGAACAACTAAATAATCAAAATATTTGCCAGATTTCATTAATTCATTTGCTAAACGTGCTGAATTTGAAGGGTGTACATTAGTGTCAATTTCTCCATGAATGATAAACAACTTCCCTTTTAAATTCTTAGCTATAGAAATATTTGTAAATATAGAATCAGCTTCATTTTTATATAGTGGAGTATTGAATACATCGGTCCACCAGGTATGAAATACTCGGGGATCATGTTGTCCTGCTCTTGAAACGCTTACCTTGTAAAAGTCAGGATATTTAAGAATAGCAGATGCTGCCATAAATCCGCCACTTGAGCCACCCCATATGCCAATTTTTGAAGAGTCAATAAATGGGTATCGTGCTGCCAGTTGCTCAATCATAAACTTGTTATCTTCAAGTGGATAGTCTCTTAAATTTGATCTATAATATTCACTAAATGATTTTGAACGTTTATACGAGCTTCCTCTTGTATCGCACATCACAACAATAAAACCATACTGTGCTAAATGGACATTGTTTAATTCTCTAAAAAACTCTACTGGGACAAAATTGTCCTGTGGACCAGGATAGACATATGTTATTATCGGATACTTTTTATTTGGGTCGAAATCAAAAGGTTTCCACATTACACCCCATAAATTTGTAGTTGAGTCAGCTGCTTTAACAGTAAAGGATTCCGGAGATTTCCACTTGTTGGCTACTAGTTGAAGAATGTCGGCACTTTCCAGTTCAAGTAGCAGTTTTCCTTCATAATTTCTCAATTGTGATTTATGTGGTAAATCAATTCTGGAAAATACATCAATAAAATTTTTATTATCAGGAGAGAAAAATACTTCATGGTTTGCACTTTCCGGTGATAGAAGTTTAACATTCCCATTCTCAAGATTTAAAGAATATAAAAATGAAAAATACGGATTTACATCTTGCTCACGTCCAAATGCAGTGAAGTACAGCTTGTTATTGGCAAGAGTATCAATACAAACTATTTTATCAATATTGAATTTTCCTTTTGTTAATTGAGATGTTGTCTTATTTATAAAATCATAAAGGTATAAATGTCCCCAGCCATCTCTTCTGGAAAGCCACAAATATTTTTCATCAGAAAGTTCTCTAAATTCATTTTGGGAAATAACGGCATTCGGTCGTTCTTCTATTAATAAATCATATTCTCCATTTTTGCTTAATGAAAGAATATCGCATTTATTCTGTTGACGGTTTATACGCTGAATAAAACAATTCTCCCCATTTTTACTCCATCCTAAAAACCTATAGTTTTCATTCTCCCATCTCTTCAAGTTAATTTCGTGGAAACTTTTATTTGAAACATTATATACCCAAACTTCATCTAAGGGGAATGCATCACCCGGATTCCTTTGTTTGAAAGTTGTTAGAACTGGTCTCGGTTCAGAAATTGAATTTATCACCCAATTATCCTTTGAATCTCGTACATCAGTTCTAAGGGCAATAAAAAATTCAGAATTAGGTGACCAACTGATATTGGGGGCAAGAGGAAGGGTATCTTTATTGTATAATTCATTTGTGTAATTATAATCAATGTTTGCCTTGAAGCTATAAAAAGTTTCTCCATCATTTGAAATCTGGCTTAACTTTCCATTTTCATTAATGGTAATATATAAATTATGTTTTTTTACGTAAATAGAAAAATCATTATTCGGTGAATTTTCTGAAATGCTATTAATAGTTGATTCCGAAAACTTGCTGATTTGATTTGAGTATGAATTATAAGCGTATCTTAGCGAATCATGCGTAAAGGAATATGTATAATCATTGGTTTTTACAATGGTATTTTCCTGTTTAATCTTTATTGCTTTTTCAGTATCGATTAGAAATAAATCAAATTCCTCATTATCCACTTTTTTAATATATATAAATTGTCTGTCTGAAACCCAGTAAGGATTTACATTATTTGAATTATAACGATTTATCAGTTTCAAATAGCTATTCTCTTTTGCTAATACAAAATTAGGTTTCAAATCTTGTCCCACTATCGATAGTGAAAGACAACTAACTAATATTAGTATTGTGTACTTTATCATCTCGTTTTTTTTATTGGAACTAAGTAATTGTAAATATATTATTGCTACAACTACTTATAATGGTTTGATAGTATAATTCCAATCTTCTCCATGAAATTCATGTTTATATATGTTAATTTTTTCGAAATCTGATTTAGATATTTTAATCCCTGTTTCATA
>JABHKC010000244.1 GCA_018692315.1 Bacteroidota bacterium
ATCCTACAAAGATAAAAAGAATATACCAACAAAAAAGTCGATTCGAGGACTACGGAGACTTTTTTAAACGCATATGTGGTATGTTAAGCTATTATGATTGCAAAAAGTTAAAATAGAGTTAATATTTATGACTTTTAGAGGTAAAATGCTCAAGTTGGGTTAACTAATTAGTGCCAATAAGAAAACGCCATTAACTTCCTTATACTCATGCAAAAACAGTCATACCGAAATATCGGGACTCATTGATTTTGAACACTTTATAAGCCTTGTCATTGGCGTTTTCTTTTAATCGTATAATTAATCAAGGGGACTTCTAAAAATAGTAAATTTCAAGGCGTAAGAAATTTGAAAACCGGAGTTTACTATTGTAAATGAGGATTTTAAAATTGCGAAACAACGTAGAAATTTGCATTTTAGAGGTTTCCTCAAGCTTATTCCTTGATTACCTTGAGAATAGTTGGACTATTTTGTTTAGTTAAAATTTTGACATAGTATAAACCTGGAGAATCATCAATTCTGATTTTTGCATGATTAGCATTTGTGTAATTATAAGTGCCTATATTTTGTCCAAATACATTGCTTACAACTATTTCAAAATCCAAACTATTATTGCCTAAATGAATATTAAATGTTCCATTATTAGGATTAGGGTAGTATGTAATTTCCTTTTCAAATAAATCTTCAATAATTTCCGTTGTAATAATATTATAACAATTTGAAGTGTCAATACAATTATTCAAAGAAATTTCAACAGCATAGTTTCCACTATTTGTAACTGAAAGGCTTTGGTTGGTTTCTCCGGCAATAGCAAGAAAATTATTATCGCAATCTAACCATTGATAGGAAGCTCCACTTGCATTTGCTGTAAGTGTATATCCCGAAAGACTCACAGAGGTGTCAATAGTATTGATAGTCAAGTTTACTGTAATAACACTATCGCAGCCGGCAGTATTTGGAATTGTATCAAAATATGTTCCGCTTGAAGTCCAAGTATAGTTGCCACTAAAAGATACGAAACTACCACAAGAATTTTGATTTACAGTAGAATATGTTTCAATGCAATCTTGCGTAAGGTTAATTGTAGCTACACCTCTGTTGTCATGACTACCTAAATTTGGCCCAAATCCATATGCCCACATCACAATAATTGTATTAGCTCCTGCTGGAAATGTAAAATAATCACTATTCATTCCTGAAATTGAGCGTGATACTGATGTGGTAGTAAAACCACCTAAACTGGCGAATGAGCTATTTATTAATGATGATGCAAGCAGTGATCCAGAATTATGATTTCCTAACTTTCGTTCAGAAATCATACCGGTTCCAGTTGTAACAAAGCAATATGTATTTACCATCATGTTGCTCCCAAATCCATAGGAATAATATACCGAAGAAGGTCCCGTCATTGTTATTTGTAAAGTGTCTGCACTCGGATCAACAGTAATTGAAATACTCATATTTGAACCTGCATTAACAACTGTACTCCCAGAATATGTTTGAGCTACTACCGAAATTTGCCCAATAAACAACATAAGGGCTAAAATTATAATATTTCTTTTTTTCATTTTGAATAGTTTAATTCTTTCCATTTTTATAAGTTTTAAATAAGTCTATTAATATTTTGTTTTGTAATGATTTCGCATAATCAGAAGCAGAATTCCCTGTATTATCTTTGTGGTTGATGTTTGCTCCTTTTCCAAATAATAATTTGACAATTCCAATATGATTAAATATTGTTGCGTAAATTAGAGGTGTAGTTCCATTTTGGTCAGGAATATCAATATTAATTCCATTATCGACTAAAATTTGTACAATCTCTAAATATCCTTTATATGTTGCACCATGAATTGCTGAACCTTGAGAAAAGGTGTAGTTAATATTTGCACCATTTTTAATCAAATGACTAACTGCCTGAGTTTGATTATGATAAGTTGCTAATATAAGAGGAGTATGACCTCTTTGATTTGTTGAATTGACAGTATCAGGGTTTATTTTAATAAGAAAATTAATGGCTGAAGTATCTCCATTTCTGGTAGCATCAAAAATGCTGGTTTGAGCAAAAATTTGGAAAATGCTAAAACAAGCTATAATTACTAAAAATACTTTTTTCATTTCTCTTTCTTTATCATCAATAATGTACAAAATGTACTTATTATTACAAACTAACAATATAATATCCACTAAGACAAATAATTATCATATTTTTAACAGGTTATGTTTTATCGCTCAGAAGAAATTAAAATATATAATTATCATTATTTTAACAATAATAAATTTCAGAAGATTTAAATATTTTATTGAAATATGCACAATAATGATGACAAATGAAATTTCTGAATTGGAAGATTTCAAAAAGCTTTTTGACTTTTAAATTTCAATCATTCCAAATAAAAATATCATATTTTTCAAGGGGTCGGTGATTTTGTAACCACAAGAAACCTTTTAATTTAAGTTCATCTCCTTTTAGTTGGTCAATAGGAACAAGGTGTGCATCGGGTTTTGTGAGAAATAAAATATCTTTTATTTTACGGTCTTCAATAAAAATTTGTAGATTGGAAGCATCAGCAGTGTTTATTCCGGTTAGCTCATTGCCGTCTTTTGGGAAATATAGAGTTTGCCCATTTCCATTTACATCAACTCTGTAGAGTTCGTTGTTTTTTATATGTCCATACATTTTTTTTCCTGCAATCTGATTAAATCGAATTTCATCTTCTTGAGAAATGATGAATGCAGATTTTTCCATAATAATATGATCCGGACTACTATTTTTTGTATGAATCTCCATATAATCGGCAGTCAGTTGGTTTTCTTCCGACCAAATTACCGGTTCTTTGTGCATTTGAATAACCGAATCGCTTAATGCAAAAACCATCGAATCGCATTTTCCTTGCATTTCTGCCATAAAAAACTTCACTTTATAGAATGCCTGCAAAATCTGAAATTTTCCGGTGTCGTTGTAGTTCGATAACAATGTGTCAGCATGTAAAAATAATGTGTCGTTCATAGAAATTTGCATCAACAAGGCACTGTCGGTAATCATGGCGTAATTCGAATTTTCGAAATATTCGGCATAATTTCCTTTCAGAATGATATTTTCAACGGTATCTGTCATTGTTACATTTTCGAATGCCTTGCCATATTCTTGGCTGCGATTGTAATACAAACTATCACCCTCTAATTTATGCTGATTACTTATTAAATATGCATTTTTGTTGAACTGAGAAATGTCCGTTTTTGTGTTGTACCAGCCGTTTTCGCAATATATCAGATTCGAATCTCCAATTATTTCTGTCGGTCCGAAAAAGTAAGTCGTCTGCGATTTTGTATTATATTTTAAGGTATCCGATAAAATTACATAATCGGGATTTGTAACAACTACGCTATCTTTATAGAAAAATTCCTTTTGTTTTAGAAAATAATATCCCGAATTACTTTCAAGTATATTTGTTGTGTCTATAATTTTTCCATGATTGAAATAATTGGCAATACTATTTTGTCTGTCGTAGTCTAAAAAATGAGTTGTAAGGACAATTTCTTTGTTTATTAAACTCACGTTTTGTCTGGCTTTAGCAAGTTTAATATTTCCATCGTATTCAAAAAAATCGCTATAAAGGTCGAGAGTATCTCCTTGTTGGATATGACAATTGCTATATGCCTCGAAAGAATTTGTATTCTTATATAAATATCCGCTATCGCAATACATATATGCCGAATCGTGCAATATTATGACATTTCCAATAAGCTTTCTTAAATCCCTGTCGATTTTTCGATTATAAACAACCGAATCGGCATTTAGAATTTCGATTTTTGTTTGTGAAAATGTGCTTGTTTGAAAAATTAATAATAAGAATCCACAAATGAAAATGCTATTATTTACATTAATGATGAATGATTTTAAATTTAGATTTGCACTTTTCATTAATCTGCAATTTCGTATTAGCATTCAATTTTAAAGGATTTTAATAAGAAATTCTTTAATGGAAATAATTTTACTGAGTCTAATTGCCAATGTTCAGTATTTAAAAAGTCCCTATTTCTATCTTTAATTTTCTCTTTTTCTGAGTTTGATGTGCCTACTAATGTTTCAATATAACAATAAATTTTTGATTTCTTTGCAGGAATAGTTAAAGGTTTCAATCTACTATTACTTTTTGTTTTTAGGCATTTTTCATATTCTCGCCAACATTCAAAAATGTCAGAATTCTTTTCAGTAATTATTTGTTCGAGCAAATCTTCTAATTCTCCTTTGCTTTTGTTATCAGGAAAAAGAAAAAGGTCAAAATCAAGATTATATTTTGTTTTCCATTCTTCAATTTCATTTCGTCTTTTCTCTGGATTTTCATCAGCATCAAAAATAATAATATTTTTCTCTTGGTTTGCTCTATTTATTTTAATAGCATTTCTAATCCTTTCTCCTTCTGTTTTCTCAGAGGAAATCTGTGTCCAGCCCCCTGTTATTTCAATTCTAATATTTGTATGTATCGGACTATTTATTAATTTACAGTAATCGTTTATAAACTTTTTATCTGCCTCGCCTTCGACCCATATGTTTGTATTTGACATAAAGTTAATTTCTTATTTCATTTTCAAATTCTAAGGCATTTTTAAAACTTTCATAAGAATAGGAATATGCTTTTATTCCTTCATTTTTTGTATGGACAAGTGAATAAGCCTTTGATTTGCCTTGCAAAGAATGTAGTTTTTCATTTTCTAAGGCTTCGCTAAAATGTTTTATTGTTTCAATATTATGTGTAGTTATAAATAATTGAATATTTAAATCTTTACATAAAGATAAAATGCTAAGCCACAAAGAAATATGTGCTGAAAAATGTAATCCGTTTTCAATTTCATCAATCAGAATAATGCTATTAGGTTTTTCTGCAACTGTCGTAACTATATTCAAATATCTTCGAATTCCATCTCCTGCTATATTACTTGGTACTAATTCTTCAAAATCAGCATGATTTAGATATAAACCGTCTGGAAGTGGCAATATAGAAATAATTCTATCATCAATTTTTTGAAGTGCGGATAAAATTGCATTCTCTTTTTTTCGTATTACTATTTCAGAAAACCTTTGTAAGGCATTTTTTTCTTTACTATCTGAAGTAATATAAACAGCATTCATTTTTTCTTGGTAACCTTTTTCTTGTTTTGTTTCAATTTCGCGCTCATTAACAAATGAAAAACTGCTTCTTCCGGTTTGAATTTTTTTTTGTTTTTCTTTTATTGTGAAAATTAAATCAACACCGGATAGGAATGGTGTTGCTGTTGATGTATTCATTATTACTAATTCATCTTCCGATTTTTTTTGTATTTTGTCATTCTTTAAATTTTGGTTGTATTTTGGTTTTATTTCGAGTTTACGTTCTACTTTACTGTCAGTTGTAATTGTCAAAACAGGAACTTTGTCAAGTTTTAATCTGTGAAATATATATTTTAAGTCATTTACAGAATTATTTAAGCCTCTAAAACTATTTATGTTTGTTGGAAGTAAAGGATTTGACATACCAATTGATAAGAAAATACTTTCGAGAAGACTGGACTTTCCACAATTATTTCTACCAACAATTAAATTTATTTGTCCAAAATTTGAAATTTCAAGTTTATCAAAACCTCGAAAATTTTCAATCTTTATATTTTTAATATGTCCCATACTTTTTTATTTGATAGAATTATTTTTCAAATTTATAGCTTTTTTCAAACATGAAAACGCTTAATTGTTTAATTTTTATTTAATGAGCATATTTGCTTGAACCAAATTTGCATATATAAATTTATTTGGTTTATATTTAACAATTCGTAATTCATAATTATATTTATCTATTTAAGCAATTCACTAATAATATCCTCAATTGAAATATTTTCGGCTTCGGCTTTATAGTTTTTAATTAATCTATGTCGAAGAATTGGAGCAGCTACAGCCTTTATGTCTTCAATATCGGGCGAGTATTTTCCGTTTAGAACTGCATGAGTTTTTGCACCAATTATTAAATATTGTGAAGCACGAGGACCTGCTCCCCAGTTAATATATTTGTTGACAATTTCGTGAGCCAATTCAGTATTTGGTCGGGTTTTTGCCGATAAACGAACGGCATATTCAAGTACATTGTCGTTTACCGGAATTTTACGAATTAGTCCCTGAAAGAAAAGTATCTCTTCAGCAGTTAGAATTTTCTTCAATTTCACATTTATATCAGATGTTGTATTTTTCACAACCGTCAATTCGTCGTTGAAAGCCGGATAATCTAACCAGATATTAAACATGAATCTGTCTAACTGAGCTTCTGGCAAAGGATATGTACCCTCCTGTTCAATAGGGTTTTGAGTGGCAAGTACAAAAAATGGTTTTTCTAATTGATAGTTTGTTCCAGCGGCTGTAATTGCTCTTTCTTGCATTGCTTCGAGCATTGCTGCCTGAGTTTTTGGAGGTGTCCGGTTTATTTCGTCGGCGAGAATAATGTTGGCAAACAATGGACCTTTTACAAATTTAAAGTGACGATCTTCTGTCAATATTTCTGTTCCAATAATATCGGAAGGCATCAAATCCGGAGTAAATTGAATACGTTTATATTTTAATCCAAGAGTTTGCGAAATTGTATTCACCAAAAGAGTTTTTGCCAATCCGGGAACACCAACAAGCAAAGCATGGCCATTACTGAAAATTGTAATTAATACTTCTTTCACTACTTGATCTTGCCCGAATATTACTTTTTTGATTTCTGAACTTAAATTTTCATAAGCCTTCCTCAACGAGTCAACCGCTTCTACATCACTATTATAATTCATCTTTAATATTTATTTCTTGTTTATTTTAAAAATTAATAACTAAAATTTTGATAATCAATTGTTTTCAAATATCATTTATTTGAGCCAAAGAAATAAAAAGTTTTTCAATTAATCTGAATTTTTTGTTGAAAGAATTGATGACAGGTTCTGTAATTTTCAACAGAATATTTTAATACTGAAAGGATTTAAAATACCGATTAATGAAAATTTATATCTTCTTCAAAATTCATTTAACTATAACAAAATATATGCACTTGAAACATAATTTTATTTGATATTACTCATATAATTTTATATCAACTGATATAGTATGTTCTATATAAATGCTTATTAATCATTAATTAAGACAAAACTTTTTTTATTTCAATAATTGAATTTTAAAAGCTCATTCCAACATATCTACATAATTAGATAATTGTTTTTGTATTTTTGCGGGCTTTAAGAATGATATTCTTTTTGTTATTGATATAAATTGGAAATTCGATAGTAATTATATGAAAACTACTCGTAGAAAATTTTTAAAAATATCTTCTGTTGGTGCCGGTAGCTTAGCATTAAGTTCGCCTGTTTTCAACTTTTTTCAAAACTCGGATAAAGAAAAATCCATAAATGCTGAAAATGCAAATAAGCGATTTCCTACATATTGCGAAATTTGTTTTTGGAAATGTGCAGGTTGGGTTCATACAGACGATAAAGGTGAAATAAAGAAAATCACTGGAAATGATGACGATCCGCATTGTAACGGCAGATTTTGCCCGAGAGGAACCGGTGGTGTAGGAATGTATTCGGACGAAGACAGGTTGAAAGAGCCATTAATGAGAGTTGAAATTGATGGAAAACAACAGTACAAAAGGGTAAGTTGGGATACTGCACTTGATTATATTGCAAAAAAACTTAAAAAGATTGAAAAAGAACATGGGCCAGAATGTGTTGCATTGTTTACTCATGGTTCGGGCGGAAAACTTCTTGGACAATTTTTGAAGGCATATGGTTCAAAAAATATTACTGCTCCATCTTTTGCTCAATGTAGAGGTCCGCGTGAAGTTGCATTTTTATCAACTTTTGGCGATATTATTCAATCGCCTGAACGAGTGGATATTCGCGATACTAAGTGTTTAGTTTTAATTGGCTCGCATATTGGCGAAAATATGCACAATGGGCAGGTTCAGGAATTTTCCGATGCTATCGATAAAGGAGCCACAATAATTACTGTTGACCCAAGATTTTCGACTGCTGCAAGTAAATCGAAATATTGGTTGCCAATAAAACCCGCAACAGATATGGCACTGCTGCTTACTTGGATAAATATAATTATTCAAGAAGAATGGTATGACAAAAAATATGTTGAGAAATATACATTTGGTCTGGATTATTTAAAGGATCATGTAAAAACTTTTACACCCGAGTGGGCATACGGAATTACAAATATTAAACCTGACGAGATAAGAAAAACCGCCAAAGAAATGGCAAATGCTTCACCCGCAGTTATTGTTCATCCGGGCAGACATGTAACATGGTATGGCGACGATACTCAGCGACTTCGGGCAGTAGCAATTTTGAATGCGCTCTTGGGTTCCTGGGGTAGGAGAGGAGGATTCTATTTCCCTGAAAAATTTAGTATTCCAAAATATCCAATTCCTGAATTTCCGAAACCTAAAAGAACTTGGCGCGAAGCATTTCCTGGAAAGTATAATTTAGCACACGAAGTACTGTCTTCCGGAATTTGCGATGCCAGCATTCCTTCTCCCGAACGAGATTGTTCATTTAAAGCATGGATAGTGAACGGGACAAATCTTATTACAACCTTACCAAATCAGGAAAATACTATCAAAGCAATTGATTCGTTGGATTTGCTTGTTGTGATTGACACAATGCCAATGGAAATAACCAGTTACGCCGATATTGTTTTGCCGGAGTGTACTTATCTCGAACGCTACGATATGTTAAGAAGTTCGCCACATCGCGAACCCAATATTGCTCTACGAATGCCGGCAGCCGAGCCAAAATACAATTCGAAACCAGATTGGTGGATAGCTAAAAAACTTGCCGAAAAAATGGGTTTGAACGCATATTTTCCATGGAATAATATTGAAGAACTACTCGACTGGCAATTGAAAAAAATTGGATCTTCGCTCGAAGAGATGAAGAAAATCGGAGTGAAAAAATTCAAAAGAGAGTTTGATGATTTATTCCTTGCAGATGGTGAAGACATGGAGTTTAATACAAATACCGGAAAAATTGAATTATATTCTACTTCACTTGAAGAAGAAGGTTTCGACCCAATGCCGAATTTTACAAAACATCCGGAACCACCGGAAGGTTTCTATCGATTGAATTATGGTAGAGCTCCAATGCACACGTTTAGCCGTACTACAAACAATCCCAATCTGTCGGAATTGATGAAAACAAATTCTCTGTGGGTGAATCCGAAAGTTGCCAAAATTTGGGATATTCAAAACGGACAAGAAGTTTGGTTACAAAATCAAGATGGGATAATTTCAGACTTTTCTATAGAAGTTAGAGTTACAGAAAGAATAAGATGGGATTCGGTGTATATGGTTCACGGTTTTGGTCATACTAAAAAGAAACTTTCACGAGCTTTCGGAAAAGGAATTAGCGATACTCAGCTAATTACAAATATTATGCTCGATCCAATTATGGGAGGCACCGGGATGAGAGGAAATTTTGTTACATTTTTATTAGAAAAACCTAGAACTGAGGAGGTAGAATCATGAGATATGCAATGGCTATTGATACAAAAAAATGTGTTGGTTGCAGCGATTGTGTAGTTGCTTGCCAAACCGAAAATAATGTTCCACTCGGATATTGCAGAGATTGGGTAACTGAAGTAACAAGCGGAACCTTTCCAAAACTTGAAATGGAAATTCGTTCAGAACGCTGCAATCATTGCGATAATTCGCCGTGTGTAAGATGTTGCCCAACAGGAGCAAGTCATTATAGCGATGGAGGAACTGTACTTGTAACACCAAACAAATGTATTGGTTGCGGTGCTTGCATAACTGCTTGCCCCTACGATGCCAGATTCCCTCACCCAGAAGGACATGTTGACAAATGCACTTTTTGTTTACCAAACAGAGTGAGCAAAGGAGAAAATCCGGCTTGTGTTTCTGTTTGCCCAACAAAATGTATGTACTTTGGCGATCTCGACGATCCAAATAGTGAAGTTTCTACAATTATTAAACAGCGAAAATGGAAGACTTTAATTCCTGAAGCAGGCACCAGTCCACGAATATATTATTTAATATAGTCTTTAAAAGAAAATTTGAAGAAAAAACCAAGTTCTGAAATACTATTTTTCATCCAAAAATTGAATCTAACAAACGACAAAAAAAAGAAGTAATATGAACGAAGAGATAATTATCAGTGGAAGAATGAACGAATGGATTGATCCACAACTTCATATTTGGCATTGGCAAATACCTATATATTTGTTTCTCGGAGGATTGGCAGCAGGACTTTTATTTTTTGCTGCACTTTTTACAATTCGAGGCGAGCAAGACAAATATCCTACTATCGTAAAAATTGCACCATTTATTGCTCCAATTGCTTTAGCTTTAGGATTGTTTGCTCTTTTTCTCGATTTGAAACATAAATTGTTTTTCTGGCGACTCTACACTACAATTCGGATAGAATCACCAATGTCGTGGGGTGCATGGGTTTTGATGGCAATCACCCCACTATCAATGGTTTGGTGTGCATTAAATATAAAAGCAATATTTCCGAAATGGGATTGGAAATATGAATGGATTAAAGAAATTGAAGAATATTTGAAAAAAAACATATTGACTATTTCTTGGATAATGATGGTTTTTTCAATTATACTTGGAGTATATACAGGAATTTTATTTTCTGCATTTAATGCTCGCCCACTATGGAATACTTCAATTCTCGGTCCACTATTTTTATCATCTGGTTTGTCAGCTGGGGCTGCCACAATTATACTTATGAGCAAATCGCACATAGAAAGGCTCACAATGGCAAAAATTGACCTGTTAATAATAATTGTTGAAATATTTCTAATAGTACATATGTTTATGGGATTTCTTGCAAGTACTCAGGTTCAGATAGATGCTGCAAGCTTGTTCCTTGGCGGAAAATATACAACTCCATTCTGGCTTTTTGTTGTTGTTCTGGGCTTAGTAGTTCCGGCAATTCTTGAATTTCTTGAAATTAAAAATTATAAAATGCCAACTTTTATTGCTCCGATTCTGGTAATTTTTGGGAGCTTAATGTTAAGATTTATAATTGCTTATGCAGGGCAAGAAAGCCGTTGGCTGTATTAATTGCATATTGATAATTGTTGATTGATTGTGTAAAATGTAAAAATAGTAAACAATAAATAATTTTGATAATGGAACAAAATATAACGAAAAAGAAAACTGCAAAATACATAAATCCCTATCTCGGAGGAGTTTTATTAGGAATTGTTGTGCTAATTGCAAATTTTGTGTCGGGGCGCGGACTTGGAGCCAGCGGAGCAGTAAAAAGTGTAATTGTTTCAGGGGTTGAGGCTATTACTCCTTCGCATGCCGAAAATGCTGCGTTTTATAAAGAATATTCTGAAACACATGAAGGTAATCCGCTGAATTCTTGGTTAGTATATCAGATGCTTGGCGTTTTGGTCGGAGGTTTTATTTCTGGTGTAATTTTCAGACGACTGAAGCTAAAAGTTGAACATTCTCCGAAAATTAGCTCAAAACGGCGGCTAATTTTTGCAATTATTGGAGGAATTCTCTTCGGATTTGGTTCACAGCTTGGAAGAGGCTGTACTAGTGGTTCGGCACTAAGTGGGATGGCTGTTCTGTCGCTCGGAGGATTTATTTCTATGATGGCAATATTTGGAACTGCTTTTGCCTTAGCTTTTTTTGTTAGAAAAAATTGGATATGAAAAATTGGCTATTAGCTATAGCCTTTAGCTATTAGCCAACAGCCAAATGCTAACAGCCAACAGCCAATAAAAATTAATAATTAATAAATATAAAATAAAAAATAATGGGACCTCTAATAGTAAACGAAATAATAACAGAAAATTCAAATCTATTTTTAGCCTTTCTAATTGGAATTAGCTTTGGTTTTGTCCTCGAAAGTAGTGGTTTTTCTTCAAGCCGAAAGTTAGCCGGCGTGTTTTATGGCTACGACACAGTTGTTTTGAAAGTGTTTTTTACGGCTGCAATAACAGCTATGTTGGGACTTTTATTTTTTAGTCTGTTTGGTTGGATAGATCTGTCTTTCATTTATATAAATCCTACTTATTTATGGTCAACAATAGTTGGAGGAGTAATAATGGGTGCAGGATTTATTGTTGGTGGTTTTTGTCCTGGAACAAGTTTTTGTGGAGCTGCCATTGGCAAAATTGATGCAATGGTTTTTATCATAGGAATTTTTGTTGGTATTTTTATTTTTACAGAAGGTTATCCTTTGTGGGAAGGGCTCTACAAAGCTGAAAATATGGGAAGCCCAAAAATTTCTGAATTTTTTAAGCTCTCTGATGGAATAATGGCACTAATTGTAATTCTTGCTGCTATTTTTATGTTTTGGGTTGGCGAATGGGCAGAAAAAAAATTCCCCAGAGAAGAATATTAAAAGATGGATATAATGTTGATTTTAAAAACATTATTAAGTAAAAAATAGAAAAATTATGAAAATGAAAATAAGTTCCAGAGTTTTTTTATCAATAATAATTGTAATTCTTGGATTGTTGATAGCGGCTGTGCCAGAAAAAGATGTAAAAGCCTTAAAACTAAATGCACAGGAAATGTTAGATGAACTAAAAAGTGGAGAACAATTTATTCATCCAGATCAAATTGCAAGCATGATTGTTGAAAAAGATCCTTCACTTTTATTAATTGATGTACGCACACCAGCAGAATTCTCAAAATATTCTTTGCCAGGTGCAATCAATATTCCTTTTAACGATTTGCTGTCAGATGAATGGAAAGACTATATCGATCAGGATACCTATTTGAATGTTTTTTATTCTAATGGTAATACAAAATCGAATGAAGCATGGTTAATAACCAAACAGTTAGGATATTCAAACAATTATATTCTTCTCGGTGGTTTAAATTTTTGGGTTGAAACGATTCTCAATCCAGCCGCCCCAAAAAATGAAAGTCCTGATGAAGAATTTGCAAGATACGATTTCCGAAAAGCAGCAAGTTTTGCGCTTGGTGGAGGCGGACAAATTGCTCCATCAACCGATGGACAAGCCCCCAAAAAGCCTGTGATTAGAAAACGCAAAAAGAAGAAAGGAGTGAAGGGAGGCTGTTCATAATTCATTTTTTATCATCCAGACAAATTTGTCGATATAAAAATCCATTTGATATAAGAAACCACGGAATTCTCATTTGAAGTGTTAAAGTTATATTCAGCTAACTATTTAACATAAAAAGAATTTTCATTTTTCATAGTATAATTTTAATTTTGCATTTTCGTTAAGAATGAAAATTAATATTATAAATACTTTTGAATAAAAATGAAGTTTCTTAAATTCTTGATTAGCAAGGCATTTTTTAAAAATGTTTTGTTCATTACAATAATTTCTTTTGTCATTGTTTACGGAACTTTGTTTTTCCTTGATATATTTACTCTACATGGAAAAAGCAATCCTGTACCTGATTTTTACGGATTGTCGTTGTACGAAGTTGATAGTTTGACTTTTGAAAACGATTTGCAATACGAAATAATAGACTCTGTTTATAATATCAACGAAGAAAAAGGAGTAGTTTTAGATCAAAATCCTAAACCAAATTTTCATGTAAAAAGAAACAGAACTATTTTTCTAACTATCAATGCTTTTTTTCCCGAAAGGGTGAAAGTGCCCGACCTTGTTGGAATTTCTTTGCGTGATGCAAAAGCCAAACTCGAAAGTTTTGGACTAAAAATAAATAGGATAATTGATAAGCCCGATTTGGCAAATAATAATGTTTTAGGTCAAAAAATGAATGGCATGGATATTCTCCCGGGCGAAATTGTTGAAAAGGGATCGAAAATAGATTTGATAGTCGGAAAAATCACAGATAAAAAAACATACTCGCCAAGCCTCATATCATTATCAGTTGATCAGGCTAAAATTATTTTAGATAGAGCAGAACTAAATCTTGGTGCAATTGTGTATGAAGCCTCAATCGAAAACGATATTGATTCTGCAAAAGCAAGAATATGGAAACAAGTACCTTCGCCCAGTAGCAAAAATGTTATCAGACTGGGAGGTTCAATTGATGTTTGGCTAAAAACAATAGATTCTGAGCCGGAACAAGAAGAAACTGAAAGTTTATAAAACTTATATAAATGAAAGAAAATAGAAAAATACTAATATTATTAATCCTGCTTTGTGCAAATATGAGTCTGATTTCTCAGGAAGTTCTCATTGATTTGCAAGTAAATCCGGTAATAAAAAGAAATTTAAAAAATAGCTCATTAAATCTCAATAAATCTGAATTTTCTGATACTTTAGAACTACCTTTTTTTGACGATTTTGCGAAATTAAATATTTTCCCGGACGACAGTTTGTGGCAAGACAGCGGAGTTTTCATAAACACGAGTTACCCGCTAAATCCTCCAACAATGGGAGCTGCAACTTTCGATGCTTTAGATTTTACAGGTTCACTCTATTCAAATGCTTCCTCCTCATCTTTTTTAGCCGATCAGCTTACATCCCGTCCTATAAACCTTGAGTACTTGCCGGAAGATTCAATCTATTTAAGTTTCTATTATCAAGCTCAGGGAATAGGCGATTCTCCTGAAAATACAGATTATTTGAAATTAGAGTTTTCTGCTCCCGACACAGCATGGAATACTGTTTGGCAAATGTCCGGTAGCACTGTCAGTGCATTTAGTAATGTGATGATTCCAATAACTGATTCAATATATTTGAAAAATGGATTTCAATTCAGATTTGTAAATTATGCTAGTTTAACCGGAATATTTGAGCCAAGTTGGGCAGGAAGTGTCGATCATTGGAATATTGATTATGTTTATATAAATAAGTCGAGATCAATTTCAGATATTATGACTGAAGAAGTTGTAGTATTAAGCTCAACAAATTCGTTATTAAATAGTTATGAAACCATACCTTGGAACCACTTTGACAATATGCCAAATAGTGAAATGATTAACACAATCGCATTTTCAATTTTTAATTATAGGAATATCCTAAAAAATACATCATTTCATTATATTATAAAAGATGTATTCGATGGGACGCAATTATATTCAGACATTTATGCTGAAGATATAGATCCAAATAGTGGATATACTTATGAAATACCACCATCATTGTTCGATTTTACATTTTCTGCACCAACAGAAGATTCCGCACTTTTTGAGATTACTTATCATATAACTTCAGACGATCAGCACCATTTCAATAGATGGAACGATACACTTCGGTATAATCAAAAATTTTATGATTATTATGCTTACGACGATGGAACTACTGAAAATGGTTACGGACTGTCTGGCGAAGGAACGCAAAATGCTATGTTGGCATATAAATTTAATACTTTTAAGGGAGACGATTTGAAAGCTATTGATATTTTTTTCAATCAAACTTTAAACGATGCCAGTCAGAAATACTTTTATCTATGTGTATGGAGCGATAAAGATGGGCAGCCCGATACACTGATTCACAAACAAGTGGGTTATCGGCCTGAGTATGAAGATGCTCTTAACAAGTTTCATAGGTATGATTTAGATACAGCCAAGAATATTAATGGAACATTTTATGTTGGCTGGATGCAGACTACCAGCGATTTGCTTAATGTTGGATTCGATCAAAATCGGATATTAAATACTGATGAGGAAGAAAATTGGACAAATCCGAAAATATTTTATAACATTACTGGAGCATGGCAAAATTCCTCATTCGAGGGTGCTTTAATGATTCGACCGGTTTTTGGAGATACAATCAAAAAAAATATTGAAATTCCAATTGTTACATCGAAAAGTAATATTAACATATTTCCCAATCCTGCAAATGAAATGATATTTATTGATTATCTTGATGAAGCTATTTCGCAAGATATGAATGTGAAAATCTTTAATAGTATTGGAAATTTAGTTTTTAATGGATATGTAAATTCTGGAGAACTAAACTTGGAATCATTTAACTCTGGAATTTATTTTTTAAAAATAAATAACTCTAAACAAGCAGTTAATAATAAGAAATTTATTATTATGAGATAATTGTCAAATGATAATTTGAGTACAATTATTTTTTCAACCTCTTAATTTACATTTTCATAAAATCAGAAAAAATTGTCGAAATCAGACGAATTTCAAGAATTATTTGAGCATTATCGTTTTGTTGCTGATAAAGGACAAAAGCCCTTACGAATTGACAAGTTTCTTGTAAATAGAATTGAAAATTCTTCAAGAAATAAAATTCAAGATGCTGCCGGAGCTGGGAATATTCTTGTTAATAATAGTGCAGTAAAAACAAATTACAAAGTAAAACCCGACGATGTGATTACTATTGTAATGTCGTTTCCTCCTCGCGAAATTGAAATTATTCCACAAGATATTCCTATTGATATTATTTATGAAGATAGTGATTTGTTGATTGTTAACAAAAAACCCGGAATGGTTGTACATCCCGGATATGGAAATTATTCATCAACTCTTGTCAATGCCATAGCTTTTCATTTACAAGATCTTTCATATTTTAAATCGGGAGATATTCGTGCAGGTTTAGTTCATAGAATTGACAAAAACACTTCGGGTTTAATAGTAGTTGCCAAAACCGAGCTGGCGAAAAATAAACTTGCACTGCAATTTTATGAACATACTATAGAAAGAAAATATCAAACTTTAGTATGGGGATCTTTCGAGAATCAAACAGGTACTATCGAAGGAAATATTGGCAGAAGCCTGAAAGACAGAAAAATAATGACAGTTTTTCCGCAAGGAGAATTAGGCAAACATGCAATTACCCATTACAAAGTTTTGGAAGAATTCGGATATATTAGTTTGATTGAATGTAAATTAGAAACGGGTAGAACTCACCAGATAAGGACGCATTTAAAATATATAAAACATCCTGTTTTTAATGATGAAACCTACGGCGGTAACCAGATTTTGAAAGGAACTACTTTTTCTAAATATAAACAATTTGTAGCGAATTGTTTTAAACTTTTGCCACGTCAGGCACTTCATGCCAAATCGCTTGGTTTTGTTCATCCAAGTACAAACAAATTTATGTTTTTCGAATCTGATTTGCCTGAAGATATGACAAATGTAATCCAACGATGGAGAAAATATATTGAAAACAGAGACGTAGATTTAGCATAAAGTTCCATGAAAAAAAATATTGCAATCATCATAGGAGGCAACTCATCGGAAATTGAAATTTCGATAGAAAGTGGCGAACAAATTTTTGAAAATATTGATAGAGAAAAATATATTCCTTATAAAGTATTTTTAAGAGGAAAAGATTGGTTAGTTTCAAATGAAACTTTTGAGAATGTCTCTGTAAACAAAAACGATTTTAGTTTTGTTTTTGAAAATAATGAAATACATTTTGACTGTGCTTTTATAATAATCCACGGAACACCCGGCGAAGACGGAAAACTTCAAGGATACCTGGAATTGTTAGATATTCCGTACACTTCCAGCGGAGTTTTGTCTTCTGCACTTACATTCGATAAATATGCTTGTAAAAACTACTTGAAAACTTATGGAATTCTTTCTCCAAAATCAATTCTTATTTCGATAAATGAAAGAATTGCAGCTGAGCATTTGACTAAGAATTTCGATTTTCCTTTTATTGTAAAACCAAACAGAGGTGGTTCAAGTTTTGGCATATCAATAATAAATAAATTTGAAGATATTGAAACATCACTTCAAGCAGCTTTTTCGGAAGATGATAAAGTGATTGTTGAAGAATTTATCGAAGGAATAGAATTGACTTGTGGTTTATTCGAAACAAAAAAGGAAAAAACAATTTTGCCAATTACCGAAATTGTAAGTAAAAATGCTTTTTTTGATTTTGAAGCAAAATACACTCCAGATATGGCAGAGGAAATAATTCCTGCAAGAATAGCAAAAGCTGTTAAGGATAATTGTGAAAACCTGTCCGCAGACATATACGATATACTTAAATGTAAGGGAGTAATTAGAATTGATTATATTTTAAAGAATGAGAAATTGTATTTTCTCGAGGTGAATACAATACCCGGAATGAGTAGAAATAGCATAGTCCCTCGTCAGGCAAAAGCCTACGGCAAATCAATTAAGCATTTAATTTCTAATCTTATTGAGAATTGTCTTCCATAAATTGAATTATCCTTAATATTGGGTTAATTTATAGATAATTTAATTATTCTTCCATGTTTTTAATCATCAGTCTAATGAAGTTTAAATAAGTAAAAAAGCATGTTAATCTAAAAAAAAGAAAACTTCATCAAGAATCTATTGCTTTTATAAATTTTAATTGTATATTTGCAAGAGAAATTTATTAAATATAAACTCAAAGTTAAGTTATGAAAAAATTTAAATTAGTTTTAGCTGTAGCAGTATTGTCCCTCGCAATGATAACTGGCTGCAAAAAGGATTCCCCAACTCCGCTGTAATTAATTCAGGCGATTATATTGCAGATATGAATGTGAGTCCTGATTTTAATTGGAAAACCGACATGAATGTAATAATTGATGTTGATTTGAATATTGATGGAACTGTGTA
>JABHKC010000245.1 GCA_018692315.1 Bacteroidota bacterium
ATAGAATCAGTTATTTATGATAAATGTGGTTCATCTGAGTAAAACTAAAAAAATAGCAAGAAAAATAAATTTTAGCCTAAATCATATTTCTCTAAACTTCAGCTACATAAAGAGTTCTTTTTTTTCTTGCGGAATTGCTGTGTTTTATATGCAGGTTTTTTTATTACCAAATAATAATTAATACTTGCACAATACCATCAATTATGCACCATATTCTAAAAGCCGAAAACTTATAATAAATAGTTTAGTAATTATGCATGAATTTTTGTGTGTATTTAAGTAATTGAAAGAGTGTAATATATAAAATAAATATTTAACTAAAATGTTGTAACATGAAAACTATTAGAGAAAATTGTAAAAACCCCTTTATAGATAGGGAAAAGTTTAAGAAAGCATATCTGAATTTATTCAGTATCCATATAAAGATGCTTTCGATTTTGGTAATTTTTGCGGTTTCATTTTTGGCGAGCAGTAGTGCTTTTTCACAAGCTACTATTAATGTCCCTGCAGACCAACCAACTATTCAGGATGCTATTGATGCTGCTGTAAATGGCGATGAGGTTGTTGTAGCTGACGGACTATGGCAAGGACCCGGAAATATTGATTTGCATTGGCAAAACAAAGATTTGTATATTCATTCTCAGAACGGATATGCAAATTGTATCATTGATGGAGAAAATACTTCACGTGCATTTATTTTCGATTTCGATGGCTTATCAAATAGCTGGATAACTCAAGGAACTATTATTGAAGGCTTCACAATGACTAACTGTAGTTCGGGAGGAGTCAGCACATATGGAGGTGCAATCCTTATGGATCATGGTTACCCAACAAGTAACACGCTTTCGCCGATTATTCAGAATAATTTATTTGAAAACAATACAGCACATGCAGGTGGTGCAATAAGATATTACTATGGTTTAGTTGCCCCTGCTGCAATGTGTGTTATTCAAAATAATATTTTTAGAAATAATGAAGCAACCATTGGTGGTGGAGCAATTGAAATTCAATATTCAGAGCTTGAAATTTTAAATAATTATTTCGAGGGAAACATTGCCGGAACTAACGGAAGTAATGGTAATGGAGGAGCAATTAAAATATATAATGGTTCGATAAATGATGCCCGAACACTCATTCAAGGAAATACATTTGCAAATAATCAGGCAAATGGAACAGTCGTTTACGGCGATGGTGGAGCAATGCGTTTAAAAGGCATTTCTTACGGAATTGTAAAAGACAATGTTTTCTCTGATAATTATGCATATTACGATGGTGGAGCTGTAGCAATAGAATTGGGAGAACTCCACTTTATCAACAATCTTTTCTACGGAAATACTTGCGATAATTATGCAACAGCTTTAGGTATTTTCAACTACGGTGATATCCATATTTTTAATTGTACTATGGCTGACAATCCGGGAAATTATCCTTTATCTATCAGAGGATTTAATGGAACTCCAAATTTATGGGTAACAAATTCAATTATTTACGGATTGTCACAACCCAACTCTACAATCCAATTAACTAATGAAGGTACGGTTGATATGAAATTTTCTGATATTGAGGATGGTGCCGGAAATGTCTGGTACTTATTAGGATGTTTCGATCAGGATCCATTATTTAATGATCCTGCACATTTCGATTATCATATTTCAGCTCTAAGCCCATGTATTCAAACAGGAATAAACGTTGGATCTCCAGCAGACGATTTGGATGGCAATGCTCGTCCGACACCTGCACTTTCTATGCCCGATGTTGGAGCATATGAATTTGGTCCCGAAGTACATCCATTTTTGAATATTGTAGAACACGATGTAAATTGTAATGGTGCAAATACGGGTTGGATAGATTTAACTGTGAATGGTGGAACCGCACCTTTTGTTTTTGCTTGGTCGGATGGTCAGGCAATTGAAGATGCTGTGAATCTTGTAGTTGGAATTTATGAAGTAACTGTAACCGACGCACTTGGTCGTGAGGTATTTGGTATTGCTAATGTTGGTGAAGAACCATTGATGACTTTGGCTTTTGTAGGTATAAATCCTTTGATTGGAAATACTGGCTCAATTGACCTTACTGTAAATAATGGAACCCCACCATTTGCTTACTTATGGAGCAATGGAGATGTGGTTGAAGATTTAAATAATTTAGGAGCTGGAATATATGAAGTAACTGTTACCGATGCTAATGGCTGCCAGATGACAGATCAAATAGAATTAATATCACAAATTGTCGCGAATTTCTTGCCAATAATTGGATTAGAAATTGACCATAATGGTGTTGTTGCATGGAATGCAAACCCCGCATGTCCTGAAGGAGTTTCAGGAGGTCATCCATTACCTAGTCCTCCAGCTTCCATTGCTTATGCATATTACTATCTTGCTTCACGCGATTGGGATAATATTGATCCACTTTCAAGCGAAGGTTTCACAGGAACAGGTTTTGTTCAAGGTTTTCAAAATCTATCGAATGCACTAACAGCGAATGGCTTGACTACGGGCGATTTAAAATTCTCTTGGGGATACCAATCTCTTGGAGCTGATGTTCAAGGTTCTGACTGGACTTTAGTTGGCGACCTCGAAACACGTCTTTATACTGGTGGAAGTTATCAAATCCGTCTAGGTAATGAAGTGATTATGTCAGGTGTAATGCCAGACTTTACAATGTTTATCGAATACAATGCTTATCAAGGCGGAACGGATTCTATTTATGGTAATACTGAATTCTTTATACCAACTGATATTACTGACAATTCATACTCTCAAGCAGCTCAGGACATTGCATCAGCATTTATACAAGATGTCGGAGCTAATGGATTGAGATTTGTTTTCGAATCATCGCAACCTGCTTTGCAAGTAGAATTGAATGCAAACGGCAGATACGGAGGTTTCTTTGAAATTCAATCGGGCTATCTGGAAACCGGAGCAAATCCACTACCATGTAATTTATCTGTTTCAGCAATAATTACTGAAGAATTAAATAATCAACAGGATGGAGCAATTGATTTAACTGTATCAGGCGGATCATATCCTTATACTTACTTGTGGTCGAATAGTGAATCAACTGAAGATGTTTTCGGACTTATTGCTAACATTTATTTTGTTACCATCATCGATGCAGCAGGATGTGCTTTAGATACTAGTTTTACTGTGCCTGCTAATTATGCTTGTAACCTAAGTATTCAAGCTATGGCTGACGAAACAATTTCCCTTGGTGATTCTGTACAGTTAAATCCGATTATTAGTGGGGGAACAGCACCATTAACATATCATTGGTCGCCTTCATATGCACTTAGCGATGAATTTTCAGCAAATCCATGGGCTTCACCAACTAATAATACTGGGTATTCAATACAGGTTACCGATGCATTAAATTGCATAGCGACTGCAAGTCTGGATGTTTTTGTAAATTCAACACAATATTGTATCCCACCATATTATCAACCATGTAATAGTGTTGCTATTTTGGATGTAACTATTAACGATTTGGTTCATACAAATTCAGGATGCTCTCCTGCAAATTATGGCGATTTTACAAATATGACTGCTAACCTTACCCCTGGGGCAACACATACATTTGAAATAAGTGCAGGTGCTCCTGTTATGCGAGCAAGTATGTGGATTGATTTTAACGACAACTATGTTTTTGAATCAAACGAATTAGTTATAAATAGTTTTCATATTTCTGGATCAAATGTAACTGCTTCTACAACTTTCACATTATCGCCATATACTCCTGTCGGATTTCATACTATTCGGATAAGAACGCGTTATGCCGAAGATCCTACTGATCCGTGTATAATATATAGTTATGGCGAAACTCACGATTATATGGGATTTGTTAATTCTATTCAGACAAATGCGCATATTCCAATTTTAGGTTTAAATTCTGAACACATGGGAACGGCGGCTTGGAATGCCAATCCTGTTTGTGCCGAAGGAAGTGCTGGCGGGCATACTTTACCACAGCCACCTGCTTCTATTGCAGTAGCTTATTACTATTTAGCATCAAGAGATTATTCAGATATCGATCCACTTGCAACTTGTGGTTTCCGCGGAAACTCTGTTATTCAAGGATTCCCATTGCTAACAGCAGCTTTGAACAATTATGGACTTTCATCTTCAGATTTAAGATTCCATTATGCAGTTTCAGATTTAGGTGCTGACATTCAAGGTTCTGATTGGGATTTGGTTGGTAATATCGAAACACGTGAATACACTGGTGGAGCCTGGTACATGACCGTTGCTGGCGAAACAATTTGCGGTAGCGATTTACCGGATTTTCATCAAACGATAAAATATTACGCATATCTCGGTTCTATGGATTCAATTTCAGGAAATACCGATTTCTGTATTCCTACGGATAGTTCAGCAAATTATTCTTTGCAAGCACAAGCTATTGCTGCCGGATTTTTACAAGACATTGGAAATGATGGAATTCGTTTTGTATTCGAATCGATGCAACCTGCACTACAGCAAGATTTTAGTCATAGTGGAAGAGCCGGAGGTATTTTCGAAATTCAATCGGGAAGGATAGAATTAGGAGGACAATCACCAGTTCAATGTAATCTTTCTGCAAGTGCTGTTATTACAGAGGAAATTAGCGGTCAAGCCGATGGTGCAATTGATATTTCGATTGCAAACGGTACTGCACCTTTTTCATATATTTGGTCTAATGGAGAAACCACAGAGGATATTTCAGGCTTAATTGCAAACATATATTACGTTACAATAACCGATAGCCTTGGATGTGCTCTCGATACAAGTTTTACTGTTCCTGTAAATTATTGCAACCTTAACGTTCAGGCAATGTCTGACGAAACAATTCTACTTGGCGATTCTGTACAGCTAAATCCAATAGTTGTTGGTGGTACTGCACCATTTACATATTACTGGTCGCCATCAATGGCAATTAGTGATGAATTTGCTTTGAATCCTTGGGTTTCGCCGGTTGCAACTACAACATATACAATTTATGTTACTGATGCCAACAATTGCCAGGCAAGCCAATCGGTGAATGTAAATGTTCCTACTATACAATACTGCACACCAACTTATACCTATGGATGTAGTTATGATTATATCGATGATATCATAATTGCTGATTTGGTTCACACAAATACAGGTTGTTCTGCCGGAGCTTATGGCGATTATACAAATATGATTGCTAATCTGACTCAAGGAGCAACTCACACATTTGAAATTAGCACTACTTACGCAAACGAAAGTGTAAGTATGTGGATAGACTGGGACGACAATGGTATTTTTGAAGTTAGTGAAAAGATAATTGATAATTTCAATTGCCCGTCTGCAAATGTATTGCATTCAACAACTTTTACACTTTCCCCAGTAGTACCCGCTGCATATCATAGAATTAGAGTACGCTTGGCTTACAATACTAATCCTGCTGACCCTTGTGCAAATTATCTTTATGGTGAAACTCATGATTATACGGCATTTGTAAATCCTTATGTAGGTTCATGCAATCTTTCAGCTTCAGCAATAATTACCGAAGAATTTAATAATCAACAAGATGGAGCTATCGACCTAAGTGTAAATGGCGGAACAGCACCATTTACTTTCCTTTGGTCAAATTTTGAAATTACTGAAGATATTTCAGGGCTTTATGCAAATTTATATTCCGTAACAATTACAGATGCTGCCGGTTGTGTTTTCGATACAAGCTTTACTGTACCTGCAAATTATTGCAATCTTAGCGTTCAAGCAATGGCTGACGAAACAATTTCTATTGGTGATTCTGTACAGCTAAATCCAATAGTTGTTGGAGGAACTGCACCATTTACATATTACTGGTCGCCATCAATGGCAATTAGTGATCCTTTTGCTTTGAATCCTTGGGTTTCGCCGGTTGCAACTACTACATATACAATTTATGTAACTGATGCAAACAATTGCCAGGCAAGCCAATCGGTGAATGTTAATGTAAATGTTAACAATCCCCAATACTGTACACCTTCATATACACAAGGTTGTAGCTTAGGCGATTATATCGATGATATTACAATTGCTGATTTAGTTCATACAAATACAGGCTGCTCGCCAAATGCTTATGGCGATTATACAAACATGATTGCTAACCTTACACAAGGAGCTACTCACAATTTCGAAATTACATGTGGCTACTCAAACCAATGGGTAAGTATGTGGATCGATTGGAACGACAACTATATTTTCGAAGCAAACGAACAGATTTTCGATTCATTAGTTTGCTCACAATCGAATACTACTTATACAACTTCTTTCACATTATCTCCTGTAGTTCCTGCTGCATACCATACAATCAGAGTAAGAACCAGATATAACAGTAATCCGGCTGATCCTTGTGCAACTTATAACTATGGCGAAACCCACGACTATATGGGCTTTGTTAATCCACTTGTTCAAAACGAATTTATTCCAATTTTAGGTTTAGGTTCTGAAAATATGGGAACTGCTGCCTGGAACGCAAATCCTGTTTGTGCAGAAGGAAATGCTGTTGGACATATTTTGCCACAGCCACCTGCTTCAATAGCTGTTGCTTATTATTATTTGGCATCAAGAGATTATTCAGATATTGACCCATTAGCAACTTGCGGTTTCCGTGGAAACGGGATGATTCAAGGATTCCCTGCATTAACAAATGCATTGGCTTCTTTTAACCTTTCAGCTGATGATTTGAAATTTCATTATGATTTTGCCGATCTTGGTGCTGATGTTCAGGGTTCGGATTGGGAATTGAATGGTGATGTAGAAACTCGCGAATACACAGGTGGTACCTGGTATATGACCGTAAATGGCGAAGTAATTTGCGGAAGCGATATGCCGGATTATCATCAGACTATTCAATATTTTGCTTATCTCGGACAAACTGATTCTATTTCAGGAAATACCGATTATTGCCTTCCTATTGATAGTTCAGCAAATTATTCACTACAAGCTCAGGCAATTGCAGCTGCATTCTTGCAAGATATAGATTCTTATGGAATTCGTTTCGTATTCGAATCTATGCAACCAGCTTCACAAGTTGAGTTTGTTGCTTCCGGACGAAAAGGAGGATTTTTCGAAATTCAAGGCGGAATGATAGAAAAAGGTAGTTCTCCTATTGTATCTCCACCATTGGATTTAGGACCTGACACTTTGATTTGTCTTGGAATGGGAGCTATACTTGATGCCGGTTCGAGCTATGCTTCATATTTGTGGAGCACAGGCGAAACAACACAAACAATTGTTGTATTCCCAACTGTTGATACTGACTATTTTGTTACGGCAATTGGATATTACGGCGTGCCTCATACAGATACTATCACTGTTGAAATTAGCGAATTGCATACCAGTAATTTTGTTCAAGATGCTTCTGCATTTGGAATGTCTGATGGCTGGATAGATTACGGGGTAACTGTAGGAACTGCACCTATAACTTATATTTGGAGTACTGGTGAAACTACCGAAGACCTTTATGGATTGGTAGCCGGAGTTTATACTGTTACAACTACTGATGCAATTGGTTGTTTTGTTGTTGAGACATTTGTAGTTGCCGAACCACCTGCAACTTGTGGATATTCTCTAGGATCTTATTCAATGAGTTTCGAGCTTTCCGAAGATTTCAGTGATTGGACAATAATTGATGCAAATAATGATTATAATATTTGGAAAGAACAATATAATCCATCATTTTCACGTACAGGATTAGCTTCTTTCACCTACGATTATCAGGCTTGGTTTGCCAACGACTGGTTATTTACTCGTTGTTTCGATATGGATGCTACACAAACTTATGCTGTATCGTTCTGGTATCGTACAGAAACTGCTGCTGATAGCTTACATATGCAATTCCGTATGGGAACAAATGTTGATACAACAGCCTGGATTATGCCAATTCTTCAAACCATAATGACACCAACTACAACTTGGGTTGAAATTGTTGATACTATTCAGGTTTCTGCTAGCGGTGTTTATTATTTTGCATGGCAAACAATTTTCTTAAAAGACGGTGTTGTATTTATGGACGATTTTAATGTTGAATGTATTGATTGTACGGAATGTACCATGACATTAGATTATAATAAAGTTGACGCTACAAGTCTGTTTAGTTTCGATGGAGAGATAGATTTGACAGTATATAGCGGTACTACTCCTTATACATACATTTGGGATGATGGTGCAGCAAGCGAAGACAGAACAGGACTCGCTGCCGGAATTTATCAGGTAACTGTAATGGATGCTGATAGCTGTTTGGCGGATACTTCAATTTTGATACTTGCATTACCACCTGCTGATACTTGCGATGTTTTCTTAACAGCTATGCACACCAACGAATCAGTAATGGGTGCAAACGACGGAACGATTGATCTAACTGTTCATCTCGGAACACCTCCATTTAGTTTTATGTGGAACGATGGTTCAATAGACGAAGATCGTATCGGACTTAGTGCGGGATTATATTCAGTTACCGTAACTGATGCTGATACCTGTTCCTTCGATATGATTATTCCTATTTTAACTACAATTCCTACGGATACTTGTGATATATACTTATCTTTCACGAAAGTAGATGAATCAAGTGCTATGGCTTATGACGGATCAATTGATTTAACAGTTAATCTTGGAACTCCACCATACACTTATACTTGGAACACAGGTTCGCTTGTTGAAGACCAAGCCGGATTAACAGCAGGATATTATTTCGTAACAGTAACCGATTTCGAAGGTTGCTCTGCCGATACTGTAATTTTCATATTTACAGATACTCCAATTGATACTTGCGAAATGTATCTCACTTTCACGAAAGTTGATGAATCAATTTTTGGAGCTTTCGACGGTTCTATAGATTTGACCGTAAATATGGGTACACCTCCTTACATTTATTCATGGAATACAGGTTCTATAGTTGAAGACCAATCAGGATTGACTGCCGGATTATATACAATTACTGTTACCGACGGCGAAGGCTGTATGGCTGATACAAGCATAATAATCCTAAGCACTCCTCCGGTTGATACTTGCGACATGTATCTTTCATTCACTCAAGTTAATCCACCATATGGAGCTTCGGATGGTTCAATAGATTTAACAGTAAATCTCGGAACACCTCCATTTACATACATTTGGAATACAGGTTCAACTGTTGAAGATCAGTCTGGACTATATGCAGGATTATATATAGTTACAGTAACAGATGCAGATAGTTGTATAGATATACGGTATATTACTATTCTTGTTATACTCCCAGTTGATACTTGCGATATTTATTTAACTGCAACACATGCAAATGAATCGGTGATGGGAGCAAACGACGGAGCAATCGATATCACAACTAATCTCGGAACTCCTCCTTATTCTTATGTTTGGAATACTGGTTCTGTTGTTGCTGATCAGATTGGTCTTGGTGCAGGTATATATTCAGTTACCGTAACGGATGCCGAAGGATGCTCTGCTGATACAATTATTGCAGTTCTCACAACAATTCCTCCTGATACCTGTGATATGTATCTGACATTCACAAAAGTTAATGAATCAACTCTTGGAGCTTATGATGGTTCTATTGATTTAACTGTAAATCTAGGAACGCCTCCTTATACATATTCATGGAATACAGGTTCTATAGTTGAAGATCAAGCAGGTTTAACAGCCGGGTATTTTGGTGTTACAGTTACTGACGACGAAGGTTGTAGTGCTGATACAATGATTTTGATATTTACAACTCCACCTCTTGATACTTGTGATATCTTCTTAAGTTTCACCAAAATAGACGAAACTATACTTGGTGATTATGATGGAGAAATTGATTTAACTGTTAATCTTGGAGCACCTCCATATAGTTATGTTTGGAACACCGGATCAATTGTTGAAGATCAAGCCGGACTTACTGCTGGTTTGTATTTAGTAACTGTTACCGATGCTGACGGATGCTCGGCTGACACAGCAATTTTGATACAAGCAGGAACTTATGTCGATACATGTTTCCATTATCCTGTAGCATACACTATGAGTTTTGAAAACTCTGAACCATTGCATTACGATTATACTGTTTTCGATGCAAATAATGACATGAATACCTGGACAAGAACTAATATTGATGCTCATACCGGTTCATACTCATATAAGTATGATTATCAATCAAATTTTGCAAACGACTGGTTATTCACGCATTGTTTCAATTTAGAATCGTCTAAAGCATATGAAATAAGCTTCTGGTATCGTACTGATGTTTCTGCCGGATTGATGGATCTTAAACTAAGGTCAGGATTAGAAACTGATTCGGTTTATAATGATATTCATGATATGATACTTGCCGGTTCTACAAGCTGGGTACAAGTTGTTGATACAATAACTGTTCCTATTGATAGTGTTTACTACATTAGCTGGCAAACCATCCACTGGGGCGATCATGTAATTTATCTTGATGATATTAATATTGATGAACTTACGGTTATGCCTTGCATGTTGTCAGTATTCCCTACTATTGGAAATGAATCTGTAGCCGGAGCATATGACGGTTATGTAAGCCTCATGGCTACAAACGGAACTCCACCATTTAGCTACATTTGGGATACTGGTGAAACTACATATAATATTTCTAACTTAACAGCTGGTAATTACAGTTTCACAGTTACCGATGCTGCCGGTTGTGTTGTTAGTGATTTTGTTCAGATTGATATTGATTCTTCGGCTTGCGATATGTATGTAGATTTCTATACATATGCAATGGATTGTTACGAATACAATTTCTCTGGAAATGCTTCAAACGGGTACAACTACAACATGTATCTCGAATGGGATATGGGTGATGGAACTCAGTATGTTGATACTAACTTTATGCACCATACTTATGCAGCCCCAGGTACTTATTTGGTTTGTTTGACAGCAATCGATCCAATTGATCCAACATGTACAGCTACTTATTGCGATACTATAGTAATTGATCCTATTTATAATGAATTTACATACACAGTTAATGATACAACTGTTGTATTTGCAGGAAATATGATGGGTGGCTCAGGTCAATATGATGTTTCCTGGGATTTCGGAGACGGATTCTATGATTATGGAACACCTAACCCAGTTCATAATTATATAAACTACGGGCAATATTTTGTTTGCATGACAGTAACCGATATGAACAATAACAATTGCTCATATACTTTCTGCAATACTATTTTGTTAGAGGATACGTGCAACATATGGATGTATCTTGGACCCGATATGTTCCTATGTGAAGGCGACACTATAACTCTTGATCCCATGGCACAGTATGATTCTTATACGTGGAGTACAGGTGAACAAACGCAATCTATTGAAGTAAGTCCATCAGTTACAACTACTTATTTCTTGACAGTTACTGATGGAAATTTATGTGAGGCTATTGATGATATTATTGTAACTGTAAATCCTCTACCAATGGTTAATCTTGGAGAAGATACCACAATTACAACTGCTGATATTGTTACGCTTGGAGCTCAAGTACCAGGATATACATATTACAATTACTTCGAGGCTTGGCCATCGGCTGTGGTTGGAAATCAAATAGTAGTTGATGCTTCAACATTACAAGCTGGAGATTATACACTAATAACAGTAGCTTACGATATGTATAATTGTTCAAATTCCGATACAATGATATTGACTGTAATTCCTGTAGCTGCTCAATGCAATACTGATTTCCAATTTACCGTAGGAAATTGTCCAAGTGTTTCGTTTGTTGATATTTCAACTTCATCATCTGGAAGTATTAATAGTTGGCTATGGGATTTTGGTGATGGTAATACATCTACTATGCAAAATCCAACATATACATATACAGCCGATGGGACTTATACCGTGTGTCTTACCACAACAACAACTGACAATTGCATTGACTCATCCTGTACTGCTGTTCAGGTTGATTGTGTTCCACAGGTACAGTGTAATTCAAATTTCCAATATACTTATGCAAATTGTCCAGATATAATGTTCTTCGATGCTTCAACATCAAGTCCTGGAAATATTGTAAGTTGGAATTGGAACTTCAGTGATGGTGGAACTGCAAATGTTCAAAATCCAAATCATACTTTTACTGCTGACGGAGTTTATTTAGTTTGTTTAACAGTTACAACCGATGACAGTTGCTATAGTTCGTGGTGTGACACTGTTTATGTTGATTGTGTTCCACAGGTACAGTGTAATTCAAATTTCCAATATACTTATGCAAATTGTCCAGACATAATGTTCTTCGATGTTTCCACATCAAGCCCCGGAACCATAACAAACTGGAATTGGGACTTTGGCGATGGTAATAGTTCAACTGTTCAAAATGCAAATAATGTATATTCTGCAAATGGAACATATATTGTTTGTTTGACAATCACAACAGATTACAGTTGCACAAGCATATATTGTGATACAGTAACTATAGATTGTGTAAGCTCATCACAAATTATTAATTTGCCTCAAGGATGGAGCATGTTCTCAACCTATATGATTCCGACTGATCCTGCAATAAATGTTGTTTTTTCACAAATAGTAGCCGATGTTGTTATTGTGAAAGACGATGTAGGAAGCATCTATTATCCACAGTGGGGAATCAATGCAATTGGCAGTATGACTATTGGAAATGCATACCAGATTAAAACAAATATTCCACTTGTATTAGAAGTATTTGGAACACCTGTTGTACCTGAGCTTTCGCCAATTGCCATAGCTGAAGGTTGGAGTATGTTCGGATATCTGCTTCAGGCACCTGCCGATGTTGTATTAATGCTGAATGCAATTGTTGCAGATGTAGTAATTGTAAAAGATGATGTAGGAAGTATTTATTATCCTCAATGGGGAATTAATGCCATAGGTAATTTGGTGCCCGGAGAAGGATACCAAATCAAAACAAATGTAGCTACTACATTGTTATATCCTGCAAATACTGTAAATATGCAGAAATCGATAAATTCTCATGCGAAACCTGAATTTTATAACAATGTTAAAAATACAGGGAATAATATGACATTGATAATACCACAAGACGCTTGGCAGATTTCTCCTGAAATGGGGGACGAAATAGGAGTATTAACACGAAGTAACAAAATAGTTGGTGCATCTGTTTTTGAGGGAGAAATTCTGTCAATCGCAATTTGGGGAGACGATGAATATTCGAGAGAAACTGATGGAATGTATAAATCTGAAACCTTCATACTAAGATTGAACAAATCAGGAGAAGAATTCGATATGGAAATTTCAAGTTGGTTAGAAGGCAATGAGTTTTACGAAACCAATAAAATTTCTATCGTTGATAAAATCTCAATTATTGATAATCAAATTGCAGATTTCCAACTCTATCAGAATATTCCAAATCCGTTTATCGAAACTACAAGGATTAAGTTTTTTGTTCCGACAGACACAAAAGTTGAATTGGCTGTTTACAACCTGCTTGGCGAAAAATGTGAAGTTCTACTAAACTCAGAAGTCAAGGAAGGTGAGCATGAATTAACTTTCGATGCAAGGAACTATGCCGCCGGAACATATTTAATTAAACTTATTGCTAATGAAAAGACAATTGCTAAACTGATTAATAAAAGGTAGATTAGTTTAGTTGGGTTCATGTTTCAGTTTTAATTTTTGCCCTGCATTCTTCATGTTTGCAGGGCTTTTTTTTGTCTGAAATTGAAACTTCAACCACCTGATGCTACAATTTTGAGCACTTTTAGAATTTAAAACTAGTCATATAATTTATAGTTGAAAATGGGATTAATAAAAATTCCAATCTTAAAATAGATAGTAGAATTATGTGATTATTACAGGAGGATTATGTTTTGCAAGATTATTATTGTTCATAGACCAAATTTAGTTCTTCGACAAATTTCCTTTCTGCTTGAATAATAAGTTCTTTTCGTTGTTTCAAGAAACCAACTGTGTCTCCTTTTTTGTCAAGAGTTAACATTGCTTCTGTAAGGAAATATTTATTATAATCTTTTTCATCTAAGGTAAACCCCAAATTCTTTTGGTGACCTTTTTGTGTTATTACATTACGAATTAAGGGGATAACATTTTCAGGTAATTTATTCTTAGCACTATTTTCATGTATATAATATCTTAATTTTAAACTACAATCCTCGTCAGCATTAATTGGTTTAAAATTATGCGAATAATTTAGCATAAATAGAACAAGAGCTTTTGCTCTTACACTACCAAAAAATATTTTATTGGGAAAATCTATAACCGTAAATGGATTATTAGGTTTATCATTATAAAGGATTTGGTCGGTTTTACCTTGCAAGTATTTTTGAAATAATTCGTAGGCTTCTCTAATTTTACTTAAAGAATATATTGTAAAATAGTTGGCATATGTTGTTTGCCAGAACCATTTTTTTAATATATCTAATTGTTGAATTGATGGATTTTCTATTTGGTTAAAAAAATCGGTAATAAAAACTAGTTGACTGTTGTAAGGTAATAATTTGTTAGAAACAACTAAAAGTTCCTCAAAAAGAAATTTTACAGCTTTTTTTATACTTTCAATTGTTTTGTATGTAGTTTCAATAAAATTGCTACGCTTATGCAAAACTTCAATTTTAGTATCAAAATAAATATTACCGAATGAATTTTGGATACACTGGACAATCAATACTCTTTTAATATTACCAAAGTTAAATTCATCTAAATCAACAATTAATTCATTTATTAAATTACCTAAATTAAAATCCTTATTTTCATTACTTGTTAAGGCAGATAACATCCAGTCAGGTGAAATAATGGAACCTTTTGAGTTTATCCTTGTAAAAATTTCAATCGCATCCTCAATTTTTCCTCCAATAATTTCGATACCAGGCAATGTGAAATCAGAGAATATTGTCGTTAATTCTTTTGCTCGTTCAAGGTATAATATTGTTTTTTCATTATCTGTAAATTCATTTTGTAATTTGTTTGCATAAGTGAGAAATTCAAAAGTGTCAACTAATGTATAAACAGGTATTTGTGTTAGCTCAACTGATACAGAACGAGGAATAAAGAATTCTTCTGTAACTAAATCGTAATATATTGAGTATTCTTTTTGTCTTAAAACTTCATTGATTTCAACTTTTGCTTTCTTGGGGTTTTTTAAACAACCATATATTGTGGATAATCTCTGAAAACCATCTAAAATATAAAAATATTCATTCTCTCTTGCTTCGGGCAGGGGGTAAGGTCCAATAAATTCACTTGTTCCATATTTCTCTTTTGGTTTCCACAACAGCAAAGAGCCAATTGGATAACCTCTTTTAATACTTTCAAATAATTCAATTTTCTGTTTATTTTCCCAAATAAAATCTCTTTGGAATGAAGGAATTTGGATATATCCGCTATCTGTTTCTTCAATATAGTTAATCAGACGTTTTATTCTGGTATTTATTTGCAAATTCTCAGTCATAATAGTTCATTAATTTTTGAAAGAATTTCTTGTAATTCGTTTTTATTGTTTTGATGTATTACTCTATTTAATAAATTTTGTTGTGTTACATTTTTATGTTCAAATAACTTGGGAAACTCAGATTTAAAAGAGCTTCCTTTACTGTGAAAAATTTTGGGTTTCCATTTCTTCCTAAATAATTTAAAATTGTCATCATCTTTAAACAGCTTTTTTACCTCAAAATGTAGATTTGTATAACTTTCTATAAAGCCTTTTTCTATATCAAAATAATCTTTTGCAATTGGCGATAGACTATTGTATGCTTTTAAATATTCGTCATCTGTTTCAAAAGCAATTTCATCAAAAACTTCATTTGGAATATAATTTTCCATTTCCCTTTTTTCAAGAATATGATATTTAATTTCGTTCATTTTGCAGAAATCAATTATTTTTTGCTTGTCATTTTTTAGAGGCATACCTACATATTGCCTATCACTGTCAAGAATAACAATTGCTCTCAAATAATTATGATTTGATTTTGGTAATCGCTCGAATGAGCTTAAAATTGAAATTATGGTGTTTGGAATATTATCAGCTCCTCCGCCATTTTCATATTTCAGCCAATTTTCATCTTTGAACCTTTTTATTTTTTTACTTTTTTTACGAAAATTTTCGATTAGAGCATTGATAAAATAAGCATCATTCAAACTGTTTTCAAGAATTATTAAAATAGATTCATTAAAAAACGAATTGCTTCTTCTATGTTAAAATCAGATGAACTATTTTGTGAGACAGAATAATTTATTTCTTTGTTTTCCTGAATTTGTCTATCAAAATACTCATTAATTATTATTTTGTCATCTGTGTCAATTCTGTCAAATACCGGATTATTTTTCAATTCTTCAATATCAATAAATAATTCATATCTTCTCTTGTTTGTAAGAATTTGAAGTAAATAATTAAACTGTTTGAAATTATCAGAAGAGTTAAATATGTCTTTTTTTATTTCTACAATCATTATTATTTTTGTTTTTGAGCGGTTCTTAAAGCAATTGTTTCATCAAGTGATTCGCTAAAAACATTTTCTGGCCAATAATCAACTTTTCCATACTCATCAACATTTATTTTAACAAGTGAACTTGTATTTTTTTCTTCATCAAAATCAACCCAATATAGAGCTAAATCATTTTTATCAAACTTGCCTTCTGCTATTAATCTTCTAATTCTTAAAATAAAGTTTTTGGAATGCGTTTCAATTAAATAATTTTTATACTCTTCTTTCGATGTATCTGCAAATAATTCAGCTAAGTTACCATGAGCTCCCGGGTGTAAATGCAATTCCGGTTGCTCCATTATAATTAATGTTGGTTTATTTGCAGCGTAATAAGCTCTTACAATTAGTGGAAGTACTTGACTCATCCCTTGTCCAACATTTCTTATATTAATGTTTAATTTTGGATAATCCTTTGTTAATTCAAAATAATAAATTGGTCTTTGAATATCTTTTTGAACATTAAGCCTCCAGCCTTCAAAATTTTGTTCAAACCAATTACTAACTTTTTTTAGTAATAGTTTTTCGTAAGTTTGATAATTTTTGATTAAGTAAAAATAAGCATTCTCTCCTTTTATTCCAAAACGACTCGTTTCTTGAAACTGAGACTCAGTATAACTTGATTTTGGTTCTTCTCGAAATGGTCCAAAATATGATGTATTAAGAGTCATTTTAGGTCTTTTTGGAGCATCTCCAATTCCATCTTTATTTTTGTATAATATTAAATCTAAGTTAAAACCTCTAAAATTACAAAGATATTCTTCTTCGTCTAATTGGTCAGTATGAGAGTTATTATAATGATTATATTCAAAAACTCTGTTATCTAATTTCCAATATATTATTTTTGGTGAATTATTTATTCCAATATTTGATGCTATTTTTACAATCAATTTTTCATCTTTAAGTTTTTTATTGTAGTCGTCTGGTATAGAAGCGTTCAATTCAAATTCTAATACTTCTGTATCTATTCTTCCATAAACTAAATCTTTAAAATCAGCTCCTAATTCTACACCATTATTATTCAACAGTATAGGCGCTTCAAATTTTCCAATCAGAGACTCTTCTATTAATGTTGGGAGTTTTGCAACAGCACTTTTTCCTGAACTGTTTTTTCCAAACAAAATTGTTAGAGGCTTTATTTCAAGCTCTTGCCAATCTTTATATGATTTATATGACTTAAATTTTATTGATTTTAACATGGTAATTCTTTCTTTTTTATTAAAATTTTATATATAATCTATATACAATTATAAGAAAATTCAATCTCTGCAACATTATTGTAATTGTTATCATAAACAATGATTCAAGGATAATTTAATAATTGAGCCACAATCAAGGGAGTTTTATCATCATTAATCTTAAATTTTTCTCTATCAATATCATTTAGCATTAAAAATACAATATTAATAAAAATATCAATAAAAATATTTCTTCAAAATAGATAACTTAATATCTAAACTTTTATATTTGCCAAAAAATTAATTTATGATACAAAGGATACAGACTGTTTTTTTGTTGCTTTCAAGCTTTGCAATTGCTTCTTTATTTTTCATTCCAATTGTAAAATTGATGGGTGTGGGCGAAGCTTATTGCCTGGATTTTAATGGAATTTTTAATATGTTGAATGCTGAAAAAGTTGAAATTAATACAATTACAGTTTTGATTTTGCTAAGCATAATTCAGATAATCAGCTTGTTGAGTGTTATTGTGTATAAGAACAGAGTTATGCAAATTCGATTGATTGTCTTCAATATTTTGTTGCTGATTGGTCTAATTATTTTGGCTTATTTTATTTCTTTTCAGGCATCAAAAGACTTAGGAACTAAAGTGTTGGTGTATAGCTCAGCAGTAACATATATTCCAGTAGTTTCAATTATCTTTTATTTAATCGCAATCAGGAGTATTAGAAAAGACGAAAAGCTTGTAAAATCTTACGATAGAATCAGATAGAATTGAAAATATTTTAATAATAAAAAATCTGCTATGAAAAACAATTATGTATGCCCAAAATGTAGGGCAAATTTAAAAGTAAGAGATAATATTATTTTAGCAGCCCGATTGGAAAATAATAAAACAGGTATTATCCTTATTTCTCCACAATTAGGCAACTACAAAGTTTTGAAACATTCGAGTTTTGAATATAAAGATGGCGAGCATCTATATTTATGTTGTCCGGTTTGTCACGAGAGTTTGGCTGTAGAAGAAAAAAGCAAAAATCTTGCTAAAATTATTATGTTCGATATACATAATCACGAATCTGAAATTTATTTTTCGAAAATTGCCGGCGAACATTGTACATACAAAATCGAAAACAATCATGTTGAAGAATTTGGTGAAGATGCAGACCATTATTCAAACTTTTTTGGAGCCGGATTTAATTATTAGTGAGCTCAGAATGAAGTTCAACGGTTAAAGTTTAGTCAGTTGAAATTTTAGAATTCAGACTTCGACCATTAATTTGAAAATACAAAGCAATTTTAAGTAGCCCTGACCTTTAGGTCGGGAAAAGAATAGTATCTTACTTAAAATATTCTTGTATTATTTGGCAAGAAATTTCACACAATATATTCAAAACATAATCTCGCAAAGGCACAAGGGTGCAAAGTTTTATGAAATAAAACTCTTTGCGATCTTAAAAACAAGTTTCGGACTCAAAGCATGAATTTTTTCTGGTTTATCCAGCTAAGGTTTAAACAAAACAATATGTCGATTACAAAAATATGGATTGGTCAACAAAAAGCAGAGAACCACTATAAAAAAAAGAAATCAGATTCATTCATAAAATTCACTTATGATAGTTCAGCTCGATAATATTAGCAAAATTTATCAAAACAATAATGATGTTCCGGAGCATAAAGTGCTTAACAACATATCTTTATGTATTGAAAAGGAGGATAGCATTGCAATTGTCGGACCTTCCGGATCAGGAAAAAGCACTTTGTTAAATATTATAGGAACGCTCGACAAATCCTCCGCCGGTTCAACTAAAATTTTCGGAAAAGCCATTGATGAATATGCAGAAAATCAACTTGCCGAAATTCGGAACAATAAAATTGGCTTTGTTTTTCAGACGCATCACCTCTTGCCACAGCTCAATTTATTCGAAAATGTTATGCTTCCGGTTTTAGCTCAAAAAAACAAAAATTCTACAAATAATACCGAAAAAAGGGCAAAAGAGTTGTTGCAATTTGTTGGTTTAGAAAACAGGATGAAAAATTATCCCGGGCAACTTTCAGGTGGAGAATGCCAGCGAGCTGCTGTGATTAGAGCTTTGATAAATCAGCCCGAACTTTTGCTTGCAGACGAACCAAGTGGCTCACTCGATCAGGAGAATGCAGAAATTATTGGAGATTTATTGACAAAAATAAACAAGGAACAAAAAATCTCTCTGCTGATTGTTACCCATTCCATGAATTTGGCAAAAAAAATGAACAAAATTTATACACTCTCGCAAGGAAAGTTGCTATGATTTTATCCCGAGAGATTTCGGGATTAATTTACAATTAAAAATCTCTAAAACATTGTCTATTTACAAATTATTAGTCCGCAGTCTTTGGTTTTATAGAAAACAGCATTTGGCTATTATTTTAGCAACTATTTTAAGTACTGCTATTTTAACAGGAGCTTTAATTGTTGGAGATTCAATAAAATACAGTCTCAGGCAACAAGTAGAAAAAAGACTTGGTGCGACAGAATTTGTTTTAAATACCGGCGATAGATTTGTTCGTGCAGAACTTGCCAGAGATATTCAAAATGCCACAAAATCACGAGCAATTTCTATTTTATCCCTTTCAGGAATTTCTATTAATCCTGACAAAAATTTGCGAATTGTTTCAACCCAAGTAATTGGAATTGACAGCAATTTTTGGAGCTTTTCAGAAATTAATTTCCCAAAATTAAAGAACAATGAGGCAATAATTAGCCAAAATGTTGCTGCAAAACTGCAGATAGAAATGAACGATGAGATTTTGCTTCGGGTAGAAAATTCTGGACTGATCCCTGCTAATGTCCCTTTTTCTGACGAAAATTCTGCAACAATTTCTATAAGATTAAAGATTGTAGCCATTGCCGATGAAAATCAACTTGGTAGCTTTAGTCTAAAAAGCAATCAGACAGCACCTTATAATGTTTTTCTGCAAAGGGAACTATTGTGCGAAAAACTTGAAATTGCCGGGAAAGCAAATCTTATTTTGTGTTCAGAAGGAAATAATATTGATGAACATTTTTTAAACGAATCATTAAAAAATATTTGGCTACCTGAAGATGCTACTTTTAGTTTTTCAGAGATTTCCGGTTCTGGAAAGTTTGAAATTAATTCGAAACGTATTTTTATAGACAAGAAAATTTCTAATACAGTATTAAACAGTAGTTTAAATCAAGAAGTCATTTTTACTTATTTGGTAAATTTAATAAAATCTGAAAATGGAGAAGCTCCGTATTCTTTTGTTTCCGCAATTTCAGAGAATATCATTAGCGAAAAAATTAGCGAAAATGAAATTATTATTAACGATTGGCTTGCCAAAGATTTAAACACAAAAATTGGTGATACTTTAAGTTTGAAATACTTTAGAATTGGCAGGCTTCAAACTTTGTATGAAGAAACTGAAAGGTTTATTATCAAACGAATAATTCCTGCCAAAAATGAAAACATAGACCATTCCTTTATGCCTGACTATCCGGGTTTGACGGGAGCTTCACAATGCAGCCAGTGGGAGACAAACATTCCTATAGATTTGAAAAAAATCAGGGACAAAGACGAGCAATATTGGGAAGAATTTCGAGGAACGCCTAAAGCTCTTATTTCCATTGATAAAGCTCAGGAGATTTGGGAAAACGATTTCGGAAATTGCACTGCAATCAGATTCGATTCGTCAGAAATTAGTCAAGCCGAATTACAAAAACACATAATGAATAGACTAAATCCCAGAGATTTAGCTTTTGAATTTCAGGCTGCAAAAAGCGAAGGTATTAGGGCAGCAAACAATGGTGTCGATTTTGGCGAATTATTTCTGAGCCTAAGTTTTTTTGTAATCCTTTCGGGAATAATTCTGATTGTAATAATTTTTTCATTGAATGAAGAGATTAGAATTCGTGAAACTGCAATACTTTTAAGTCTCGGTTTTAGCAAAAAGCAAATTCTAATTATTCGATTATCTGAATATCTGATAGTTGTAATTTTTGGAAGTATTTTGGGAGCATTTGTTGGCGTTTTCTACAATCATGGAATTTTATTGGCAATAAACACAATTTGGAACGATATTGTGAGAACATCAAGCTTAGAGGTTCATTTGCAAACACAGACTCTGATTTTTGGAAGTATTACAGGTTTAATAATTTCGTTTCTAACAATATTTATTGCTTCAAAAAGGAAAACGCATTTTTCGATTGCCGAGCTTCTAAGAGGCAATTTTGAGAGGAAAAGGGAAAAAAGAAACAATAGAAATGTACTTAAAATTGGCATTCTCATTTTGTCTTTTGGGGCATCTATAATTTTGGTTTTTTATTCAGCAGTTTCGTCAATTGACCAAAATTCAAGTCTATTTCTTTCGGCCGGAGCATTGTTTCTTCTCGGAAGTTTCATGGCTACAAATATACTTTTTGAAAAATTGATTGCAAATCCAAAACTACGCCCTTTATCTCTTCGCTCGCTTTCGCTAAAAAATGCTGGCAGGAACAAGTTCCGAAGCTTGTCAATTGTTATAATGCTGGCTCTTGCAACATTTATTGTTTTTATTACTGCTGCCAACAGGCAAACTTTTTTCGGAAACGAAAGCCTCCGAAGTTCCGGGACAGGTGGATATAATTTGAAGCTTGAAACCAGTATCCCAATTTCGGTAAATTTAAATTCGCCGGAAGGAAAACAAAAATTGGGTCTTGATGATGAACCGATTTTTGATAGCGTAGAATTTTTTCAAATGTTTAAAGTACCGGGAAACGATGCAAGTTGTTTGAATTTAAATCAAGTTCAAAAACCTTCAATCATTGGCTTGAAGCCTGAAATTTTACATCAGAGAAAATCGTTTTCTTTTGCTAAAATTATTAACGAAAAATTCAGAGACAATCCATGGCAGCTTCTTGAGCAGGAATATGATGAAAATATTTTCCCGGCATTTGCCGACCAAACAGTTATTACCTGGGGTTTGATGAAAAAAATTGGAGATACAATTTCTTATCTAAATCAAAATGGGCAGGAAATAAAATTTGTTCTGGCGGGTGGCTTAAATAGCTCAATTTTTCAGGGGAATTTGCTTATAAGTGAACAAGTTATGAAGCAAAACTTTCCCTTAATCAATGAATCGTCAATTTCTTTGATAGAAACTCCAAAAAATGAAGCTGAAAAGATTTCTGAATTACTCTTTTTTAGTTTACAAAACTATGGAGTTGATATAAAAAAAACCGAAAGTATTCTGCGTGAGTTTTATTCAGTTACAAATACCTATCTTTCAATTTTTATGATACTCGGAGGGCTTGGTTTAGTTTTTGGAACTATAGGAATAGGTATAATTCTTTACCGCAATCTTCTTGAACGAAGGTCTGAAATTGCTCTTTTAATGGCATTAGGGTTTAAGAAACAGAAAATATTTAAGCTAATATTTACCGAAAACTTCCTTCTTTTGTCATATGGAATATTTCTCGGTGTTTTGGCTTCTATAATTTCAATTCTTCCATCAATTTTAAGCCCGACCTTTTCATTGTCGGGAGATTTTTTAATTTTGCTAATTTTTGTGGTATTAATGAACGGAACATTATGGATTTTTGTTACTTTAAAGAATTTCTTGAATAAAAATATTATAAGTTCAATTCGGAATGAATGAAAGTGAAACATCGTAAAAAATATACCTAAATAGAAAATATACTTGCATTTTATCAAATAAAACCCAAATTTTATGAAAAAGAAAACAGGAATTCGAAATTTCAAAATCACATTTTTGCATGTTTTAATACTAATTATTTTGCAAGCCTGCACCACAAATGTTGTTGAGCTTACACAGTATAGAGGCGAAGACCGCAAAGGCATTTTTTACGAAAACAATTTGCTGAAAGAGTGGCCTGAAAATGGACCGGCATTGCTCTGGGAATATGAAGGAATTGGTAATGGCTATGGTTCACCAATCGTTACTGCCGACAAAATTTTCGTAACCGGCGAAATTGATAGCTTGGGTTATTTATTTTCCTTCGATATAGATGGGAAACTTCTATGGAAAAAAGAATATGCAAAAGAATGGATGGTAAATTATGTTGGCTCAGCATCTACTCCAACCATAGTAGGAAATTTAATCTACTTATGTTCAAGGTATGGTAAAATAGTTTGTTTCGAAGCTAACACAGGTTCTGTAAAGTGGGAAACCAATATGCTTGAAAACTTTCACGGAAAGAATACCAGATTTGGATTTACTCAAAATTTGCTTGTAGATGAGAATATGGTTTATTGCGCCCCCGGTGGTAAGGACACAAATATTGTTGCTTTGGACAGATTTACAGGAGAAACTTTATGGATAAATAAAGGTGCAGGCGAAATTCCTGCATATTGTGCCCCTGTAATTATTGACTTGGCTACACGAAAATTATTGGTTACATTTATGGAACATACACTCTTAGGTCTCGATGCAAAATCCGGAGAGTTGTTATGGACTGAAGAACAAGATACAGCCTGCGATATTCATGGAAACTCTGCATGGTTTGAGAATGGACATATCTACTATGTTGCCGGTTGCGGAAATAGATGTGTGAAACTAAAACTGTCGGCCGATGGTTCCACTATTAAACAAGTATGGAAAAATCCTGAAATTGATAATATTATGGGCGGTTTTATAATCCACGAAGACAGATTGATAGGTGCAGCTCATAGAAAACCCAAATGGAAAACTATTGATACTCAAACCGGTGAAACAGTAGATAGCTTGAAATTTCACAGAGGAGTAACAATTTTTGCCGATAATATGCTCTACATTTACAATGAAAAAGGAAAAATGGGACTTGTCAAATCTCATAAAGATAGCCTGCAATTGATAAGTTCATTTAAAATTGAAAAAGGAACAAACGAACATTTTGCTCATCCTGTAATAAACAACAAAGTTTTGTATGTCCGCCATGGGAATGTTTTGTTGGCTTATGATATTGGAAAGAAGATTTGACAAGCTGAACTTTATATAAAGATATTCAGTCGATTAACATTGACAAAGTTTTGAAACTTTGTCAATGTTACTGCATAGTAAACGAATCAAGAATTATAGATTATTCAACACTCATAATTTTAGTATCAGAAAAACTTATACTATTCAAGCTATAAAAATAAATTCCTGTTGGGAGATTTTTCCTGTCGAAAATATGGGTGTGATTTCCAGAAGTAAAGTTCTGTGCCTTTATGGTTTTGATTTTTTCTCCAGCTTGCGTGGATTTGCAATCTGTTCAACCATATTATCTAAAACATGCTTTGTCAGGTTCATGTATTTTATATTTATCAGACATTTAGCAAAGATAAAAATTATTCTTAATAATTAAGCTTTATTTATTGTTGTTGGGCACGGACATAAAAACTACTTATGATGGAAAGCGATTTACAAACTTTGCTTAACAGAAGGTTGCGTGACTTCACAAATTTTCAACTCAAGTCATGAAAGGACAATCTGTAATAGCCCTGCCATTTATGGCAGGGAAAAGGAATACGAAAATATAGTTTAAAAAAAAATGTTTACTCATTTTAAATTTTTGCTCTTCAAATACATTTCTTATATTTGTTAAGATTAAGCATATGTTATTATGAGGAATATTTTATTAATTTTATCAGGATTATTGATATTCTTAGAAGTCAATGCAATTAATGTTGATAGTTTGACATCAGCAATAAGAAACTTAGCGGACACTACGCAGATTAAAATTCTGACAAAGAAATCACAACAACTACTCTATAGCAATCCGCAAGAATCTAAAGAAATTGCAACAAAGTTATTCGAAATTGCAACAAAGTCTGAAGACAATATGCAAAAAGTAGAGTCGCTCATATTGATTGCCTTTTGCGATAAAAACCTTAGAAATTTCGAGAAGTCAATCATAACTTTAAAGAAAGCACTAAAGATTGATATAAAAGTAAATCCAAGTACAAGAAAGGGATATATTTTAAATTTGATTGGAGTGAATTATTCTTTAAATCATCAGATTGACAGTGCATTGTATTATTATCTTGAGTCAGAAATTTTTTTAGAAGAAGCTTTAAAAACAAATGCCGACAATAAGAAAGCTAAAATCCTAAAATGTATTTTATATACAAACATTGGTTTATTCTATCATACAAAAGTAATTGACCTTGAACAATCTAATGCATATTTCAGAGAAGTACTGGAATTGGCAAGCGAAATAAAAGATACTGTAAGGATAAATGCAGCATATGCCAATTTGGGTATGGTTTTTAAAGCAGAAAAACAATATGAAAAAGCGTTGGAATATTATCAGAAAGCCTTAAAAATGGCAAAGCTGACAAATAATATGAATTATGCAGCAAAAATATCGAACAATATTGGAGGATTATTTTTAGACCAAAACGATCTGAAAAATGCAGTTATCCATTTCAATAATTCTATAAAAACTTTTGAATTACTCAAAGATACTTTCAGCATTGCAAGAACCTATCGTGTTCTTGGAGAAAGCTACATGAAATTCAATAATTTCAAGGAGTCAATCAAAAACTACAAGATTGCTTTCTCTTTTTATAGAAACAAGGATTTTATAAAAGAAAAACAGAAAATTTACCTGAATCTTTCTGAAGTATTTGAAAAAACCGGAGTACTTGATTCTTCTTTGCATTATTTTAAAAAACAAGCCGAATTGGAAAAGCAAATTGAAGAAAAAGTTAATACCGAAAATTTCAATAAACTACTGGTAAGCTACGAAACAGAAAAAAAAGAAAGAGAAATCGAAGTCTTGAAGTTCGAAAAGAAAAATCAGAATTCTGTACAGAATTTCCTTATTCTATCAATGGCTTTCCTGATGGTGGTGCTATTTTTTGTGATTGTAAATTTTTGGCAAAGACGGAAATATCTAAGCCAGAAAAGAATATCTGCCGAAAAAGAAACCGAAAACTTTAAAAACAGGCTCGAATTTCGAAACAAAGAGCTTACAACTAATGCAATCCATTTGGTGAACCTAAACAATTTGTCTCAAACAATTATTTTAAAAATTAAAGAATGCCTGCTACATATCGATAAAACCGGCGCGCAAAAATTAAAAGAAATAATCAAAGAGATAGAATTTAATATACAACAGGATGCTTGGAACGAATTTGAAACCCGTTTCGAAAAAGTTCACAACGATTTTTATGTTAAGCTCGACAAAAAACATTCCGGACTTACTCCCACAGAAATAAAAACTTGCGCTTTCCTTCGCCTAAACATGTCGAGCAAAGAAGTCGCATTACTAACGAACAAAAGTGTACGCACTGTTGAAAAACTTAGAGCAAACATTCGCAAAAAAATGAGGCTCAACACTGAAACTAACCTTGTGAATTACTTGATGAAATTTTAGTGGAATAGTGGAATTTGTGACAGGCTGACAAAGTGTGAAGTGACAAAATGTGTGGTGAAATAGTAACAATAAAGTAAAATAAAAACTTCTCTATATCCCATTTTCAACTCTTGATTCATAATTCTTCCGATAGCTATCGAAATCATAACTCTTTAACAAACTGCAATTTAATATTCGCATACTTACTTTATACGTAGTAAAAAAACACGGCATAACAAGTTTTTGCGTAGTGAAAAATTTGGTTTCGCCCTGTTGCCTGAAGTATTTTCGCTGAAAAATAATGTTATGGATACTAAAAAAGACAACATGAGCATCGAAGAAAAAAAAATAGAAACTTTGATTGTAAATATCAAACAAAAAAATGAAGCCCTGAAAAAGCTAATCAGAGAGATGGAAAAAAAACAAAAAAGTAAAATTCTTACTTTGTTAATAATATTCTTTCTATTTTCTAATGTATCGTTTTCACAAAACGTAGTAATAACCGACGACGAAAACTACACGCCCACCAGCAACAACGCCCTGCTCGAATTAAAACCGGGCAGCAACGACAAAGGCATCCTAATTCCACGGCTCACCACAGCCCAACGAACAGCAATGACCCCCGATGCCAACGCCGACAAGGGCCTGATGGTTTACGACACCGACACCCAAAGTTTTTGGTACTACAACAGCACCGCATGGGTCGAAATCGGAGCATCAACCTCAGGAATGGAAGATGCCGATGGCGACACCAAAATTCAGGTAGAAGAATCTGCCGATGAGGATAAAATTCGTTTTGATGTGGCAGGTACCGAAGCTATGGTGATTGATGAAAATGCAAGGGTGGGAATTGGCACAACAAGCCCTGACGGAATTTTAGATATATTTCAGGAGGCTGAATATGTAGGCGAAACCCTGGACCAATCTCAAACTTCACAAAGTGGAAGTTCAGGTGAATACAATAAATTATGGCAATCATTTACAGCAGGAATTACAGGCTATTTGTCAAATGTCCAGTTACATGATGATGGGTATACAAGTGGGACATTTGAAATGAAAATTTATACAGGACAGGGTGAAGGGGGCACTTTGCTTGGTACTTCCTATATTGTTAGTAACTATGGAGGTAGTGGATATGTTTCTTTCAGGTTTAATGATATTATACCAGTAACCTCTGGCCAGCAATATACATTCTGTCTTTACAAAAAAAGTGGTTCGTATTGGGGTTTTTGCTTTAAAACTTCAAATCCATACTCAGGTGGGACTGCTTATTGGGATGGAATGTTACGAACTAGTGATTTAAGATTTAAAACCTATGTTTCCAGTTCATTCAACACTGCACCTAACTCTTTTATTGTTCATAACAATGGCAATGTTGGTATCGGAACAATCTCACCTTCCCAAAAACTTGAAGTAAACGGAGCAGTTAAAATCGGGGATTATACACTTCCTTCAACAGATGGCACAAACGGACAATTTCTAAAAACAGATGGAAGTGGAAGTGTTAGCTGGGCAGATGAAAATATAATATCAACCGGTGTGCAGGATACAGATGGTGACACCAAAATTCAAGTAGAAGAATCTGCCGATGAGGATAATATCCGTTTTGATGTAGCCGGTACTGAAGCGGTGGTGATAGATGAGAATGGAAAAACAACAATTGGTTCAGGAAGCTCAGGAACAAAGATGGAACTTGCCGGATTAGCTACAGAAGGAACACTAAAAATTAATGGAGGAGATGGTCAAAGCGGTTCAGGCAATTATACACAAATAGCTTTTGGGTTTAATGGTACAGACAATTATCCTCATTTCCTCCGAACTAGACACAACTCTTCCATTACAAATAACGCAATTGAATTTTACACTGGAGACGGAACTCAAAACGGAGTATTTCCAACAAATGCAACGCATGGCATGACCATTACAAATGGAAAAGTAGGGATTGGAACTACCTCTCCTGCTGCATTATTAAATATAAAAGGTAGCAACTCTTCTGTAAAAGGATTATTAATCGAAAATGAAAATGGAAATGCAGATACATGGTTCCATTATTCTGATGGAAATAATTATATTACAGGAGATGGTGAAACAGGTAGTGGCCATACTATTTTCAGATCGTTTGAGGGAGGCAATACCACTGAACATATGAGGATACAGTCTGATGGTAAAGTGGGTATCGGAACAAATTCGCCGATTTCTTTATTACATATTGACGGGAATAATTCTTCTGTTGGTGGAATAAGAATAGAAAATAGTAATGGCAGGTCAGTTTCCCATTTGCCTAATACAAATGGTATCAATTATATTACTGGAGATGCTCAATTTGGAGATGGTCATACAATTTTTAGGTCTGATGATGGTAGCACATATACAGAACATATGAGGATACAGTCTGATGGTAATGTAGGTATTGGAACTTCAAATCCCGGAACAAAACTGGAAATTACCGGTACAAATTCGATTGGAATACTCAAACTTGATGGAGGTGATAATAGTAGCGGAGCAAACGACTATGTTCAGATTGCATTTGGTTATAATAATACAGATGATTATTCTCATTTTATCCGTAGCAGACATAGTTCAACATCGGCAAATAATGCTATTGATTTTTATACAGGAGACGGGACTCAAAATGGAGTTTTTCCGACCAATTCAGTACACGGTTTGACTATTACTAATGGAAAAGTAGGTATCGGTACAACATCTCCATCGCAAATACTTGAAGTAAACGGAGCTATAAAAATCGGAGCTTACACACTTCCTTCAACAGATGGCACAAACGGGCAATTTCTTAAAACAAACGGAAGTGGAAGTATTAGCTGGTCAGCAGACAATACCTTAACTTATTGGACAGAGAATAGTGGTAATGTTTACAGAAGTTCTGGCAATGTAGGTATCGGAACAACCACACCTTCCCAAAAACTTGAAGTAAACGGAGCAGTAAAAATCGGGGCTTATACTCTTCCTTCAACAGATGGAACCATCGGGCAATTTCTAAAAACAGACGGAAGCGGAAATGTGAGCTGGTCAGCCGATAATAATACAAACAATTGGACAGAAAACTCAGGAAACATTTACCGAAATTCAGGAAATGTCGGCATCGGCACAACAACCCCTTCGCAAAAACTTGAAGTAAATGGAGCTGTTAAAATTGGGGCCTATATACTTCCTTCAACAGATGGAACCATCGGTCAATTACTTAAAACCGATGGAAGCGGAAATGTTAGTTGGTCGGCAGACAGTACTATAACCAATTGGACAGAAAACTCAGGAGATATTTATAGAAGTTCCGGTAATGTAGGCATTGGAACAATTTCCCCGTCCGAAAAACTTGAAGTAAACGGAGCTGTTAAAATTGGGGATTATACACTTCCTTCAACAGATGGAACAAATGGACAATTTCTAAAAACAGACGGAAGTGGAAGTGTTAGCTGGTCGGCGGATAATACTATAACCAATTGGACAGAAAACTCAGGAGATATTTATAGAAGTTCGGGAAATGTCGGTATCGGAACTACTTCACCGGAAGCTCCTCTTCACGTTCAGAATGATAATGCAAAACTCCGAGTAAAAGAAGATGCCGGAAGATACATAGATATTGATCCGCAAAACAGGAAAATTGAATTCGGGGGATTTTCAACAACCGGGCTTAGCATTCAGGAAGCATCAGGAGATGGAATCTTTATCGAAAATGGTGGAAATATTGGCATCGGTACAAGCACGCCTGACGGAATACTTGATATCCAAACAGAAGCAGGATACTATAATGAAACAGCAGATCAGCTTAATGATTACGCCCCTGATGATTTTAATGAACCAAGCTTATTTTGGCAATCGTTTACTGCCGGACAAACCGGATACATTGGTAAAATCGAAGTTTGGGACGATGGAAATTCTGTTGGAACTTTCACAATGAAGCTATATTCAGGTGAAGGTGATAATGGAACTTTGCTTGGGACATCAAATTCTGTTAGCAGAAATAATTCAGGTTCGGCTTATGTTACTTTTTCATTTTCTTCACCGGTATCTGTTTCCAGTTCGCAACAATACACCTTTGCGGTTGAAGTAAGTGGTACTTACTGGGAAATGGCAATCAGAACAGGAAATGGTTATAGTGGCGGAAAACTTTTCTATGACAACAATGAAGAACCTTTTGAAGATACAAAATTTAAAACTTATGTGAGTCA
>JABHKC010000246.1 GCA_018692315.1 Bacteroidota bacterium
CATCTATGAAACAGGGATTAAAATATCTAAATCAGATTTCGAAAAAATTAACATATATAAACATGAATTTCATGGAGAAGATTGGAATTATACTATCAAACCATTATAAGTAGTTGTAGCAATAATATATTTACAATTACATAGCTCGAAATAATTGACCAACCCTGATTTAGATTTACAAACTGTTTGGTATGATCGGGGATATATTGGGTGGCTTTTAGAACATAAACATCTTTACTGGAAGCTATGAAAAAGCCAGGCGAGGACAAACTATCAAATTCAAGTGTACCTATTCCATTAAAAATTCCGCTTATATATATATCATAACTATCATCTATAGATATAATTCTAGGTATTGCCCATCGTTTTGTTCCAAGATAATTATACCAGAGTTTTTCACCTATAGAACTGAATTTTGTTAATATAGGAGCTTTATCTTGTGATTGAACAGGTGTTATTATCGTATCATAATCCAAAATAATAGTATCTTTACCATAGCAAAAAGACAGATATACATTATCATCTTTATCGCATGCAATAGTCGGCCTTGAATTTAAGGTAACAGTAACATTTTCAGCATATTTTTTCCACAAAAGAGTACCTGAAGAATCCAGTTTCACAAGAAAAGTATTGTTATCTAAATAGCCGGGCATGACTGCAATATCTGCCCAAATTGTATCAGAATCTAATAATAAAGTTTGGCTACCTGATGTACCTGTAAAAATTACATTATTTGCATTGTCGATTTTTAGATTATATACATAATCGGGACCGTAAGTTAAGCCTGTTCCTGCTTGAAGTACTTTGTTCCATAACAAATTTCCATTTGGGTCGAATTTCAACAAAAACGATTTTGTCGAGGGTACATTACCGGTTAATAAACTTCCTGCTACATTTAATGACAATGCCCATTGTACATAATAAATATTTCCATATTCATCAACTGCCAAAGCCATAGGTTCGTCATCACCGGTTGAGTAAATTCTTCTAATCCAAAGCTCATTTCCAAGCGAATCGTATTTTGCTATAAATGCATCTTCGCTACCTGAATTGCCAATTGTAGTGCCTGCAAAGCTTAAATTTGGGCTATCGTAATAGCCTGTAATAATCACATTCCCTTCGTTATCTATTGCAATTTTAGAAGGATAGTCATCACCAGAGCCACCAAAAAAATATATGTCTAAAGGATTACCCAGAGTATCTTGTTTTGCAATAAAAATATCACATGAGCTTGTTATTAGATTGCTTGTAGTGTTACCATAAGTTATTGGTGCTGTTGTCCATGTAACTAAAGTTGAATAAATATAGTTATTGTGTATCTTGCTATCTGAAATAATTTCATATTGGATATTTGCTATTTCGATAGCTGAGTTTATATAACCAGTATTATCAAAATTAAACAAATAATTGCTGCAGCCTATTAAAGAAGTATCACTAAGAAATAAAGTATCTGATAGTGCTGCATATGGAGAAGCTATAGTAAATTTACATGAACTGTTATTGCCTGAGGATAAGAAGATAGGTTTATCATCATTTTCACACCCCATGGTTCTAAGCCAATCATATGAAATTATTTGTGAAAAACTCATTTGTGAGAGCTGAAATATAATTATTATTAAAATATATTTTTTCATAATTCTTACATTTTAAACTAAAAAACGAAAAGTACAAATAATTTGAATTTAAAACAATAAAAAAACCTGAAAAGTCAAGGTTTGAATAAAATTTATAGAGTAATAATCAAACCTCGACTTAAAATTTGTTTTACTTATTCAAACTGATGATTTTTTAATTAGTAATTCGTCATTAGTAATTAATTCGCCGGATATAGTAAAGTATCAGCCGCCAGCATTTTTATTTGGTAGCCTTCACCCGGATTCATATTTCCAATATTGTCGATGCCATACGTTGGCCAATAGATTAAACCATTACCATTTTTTACCATTACAATATTCTGTGAAATATCATTGAGCATAGTGCTTATTACACCGCTATTTTGGCGTAGGTAGCCAATTATGTTCCAGTCTTGCAATAGTGCTAATGGCGACCACTCCGGGACAATCGCA
>JABHKC010000247.1 GCA_018692315.1 Bacteroidota bacterium
CAATGAAGAACTCTATCGGTAAGCCGTATGAGGGAAAACTTCACGTACGGTTTGATGAAGGGGGTACTGATAGTCTAACTAATTTTATTATCTTTGTAGAAAAAAAAAATTATGAATAGGCTATCAGGCTCTACTCTACGCGTTCATAGTAAAAAAAGACCAACCCAATGAATAGAGAAATACTTACAGCTGCATTATTTCAGCACTCCTCAAAAGTACAATCCTATAAAAAGGATGCATTAGATTCGATTGTAGAAAGAATATTATTCTTTACCACCAAAAATCATTTATCGACTCATGAAATTCAAATATCTTTTGTTGAAATAACCGGTTATACAATTCCCCAAAATCATTTTGAAGAATCACTTGGACGTTTGATAAAATCTGATTGCGTTTTACAAAATTCAGACGAAGATTTATTTAGCATTTTGCCAAAAAGAAAGAATGAAATAGAAATCAGTGAAAAAGCAATTTTGCAAAAGCAAAGTTTGTTAATTGACAAACTCTTCAAACATTCTCCAGAGAAAAAATCATCATATATAGAACCCTTTTGGTTTACTGTTTCAAACATTTTTTCAACCTTAGGTGATTATAGCGCTAAAATTGTTGCAGGAAAAATAGATAAGGAACAAATTCTTTACCCTGTTTTAAATAGAAGTATTGAAGAATGCAAGAAGAATTTCGAAATCAATTATGATTTTTTCAGACAAAAAGTAATTGAATTCTTTTCGGAACTTAATGACCCCAATTACAATGAAACAAAATGTGTATTAGCGCAAAATTATTTCATTGCGAAGTCAATTGGGATTAATCCAAATAGTGAAAATTTTTCAAAAGATATTTTTAAAAATCAAATAATCTATCTTGATACAAATGTTTTACTTGCCATTATTTCTAAACATAATCGAAAACACAACAATGCTATTGCTTCTTTAAAAGCACTAAAAAAGTTAGACATTCAAATTTGTATAACAAAGGAAACCATAATTGAATATGAAACATGGGTTCAAAAAGAATTTGAAAGAATAAGAAAAACAACGAATCAAATTCCTAAAAAAACAAAATCTAAAGTTGAATCTCCAGTTTATCAGGATTATTATCACATATTTCTTGAAAAATCTGAAAAAGAAGAAGCATCTGATTTTGATGATATTTTAACCGATTTGGAACAATATTATTTTAATTTTAGAGAAGTCCTAAAGCAATATATTTCAGAGGACAAAATAAAATATATTGACAATGCATGGTTCGAGACAGTTGAAAAAGAACCAAACTACGAATCTACTGTCAAATTAATAAAGGAAAAATACAGAGAAGTTAGCGTACGTGAAAAAGGTGATGGTGCTGCGGTACATGATGCGAAAGTTTTACTATGGATAGATAAAGCTTCTCGAGAAACAGGAATAAAGCACCTTTTTTTAACAACTGATACAAGTATGCCATTAATTCAACTTGGCGACATTGGGAATTCGAACAATATAATTCTTGAAGCTATTTTGCAATGGTTAATTCCCTTGACAAATGGGCACAAAGATGAAGATGTTGATAAAACGATTTCCGAATTTTTAAAACAGCGTATTGTTCCTAAAGAATTCATCTTCGAAATTAAAGACTTTCTAATATTTGACCAATTACACATGGAATGCCAAGAACTTCCGGCAGAAGATGTAGAGAATTGTATTATTTATTTAAAAAAGAATGCTGCAGGTCTGAACCCAAATAAGGCAGCCGATAGAGAAAAATTTGCCAGTGAAATTGCGAAATATTTTATAGACCCTGGGAAAAAGTTTAAACTTGAGTTATCTGTTAAAGAAAAAGAAAACCAACAACTTCAAGCTCAACTTGGAGATGTTTACCAATTATTAGAAAAAGTCCAAGGACAAAATGAAGAAAAGGATAAACAGTTATCAGAGCTTAAAACTGAACATGACGAAAATTTAAAGGGATTAAAAGAAAATCATGACCAAGAAATTTCAAGTATTAAAGATTCCCTTACAGACGTAAACAAGGAGTTGACTACCATAAGGGAAGAACAAGAAAGAAAAATAGGTGAAAAGGATTACTCAAAATGGAAACGTCCTGCCAAAATTGCGTTTGTGTTCTTTATTGTAATACTTTTATTTGGAATACTCCAATTACTTCCCAATTGGAAATACAATTACCCAGCCAAATTAGTAGAATATATTAATGGTGTTAAAGAAATAAGCGAAGCAAAATTTCGACTTTGGATGACATTTGATGGATTTCTTACAACTGGATTAATAATATCATTATTTGTATTTAGCTACAAACGATTATTTAATAAAGAGAACAAACGGAATATGAGAAAAGAACTAAAATTGAAAACTACGAAACGCTAACAAAAGCTAAATGCCATACGGGGTTCAGTGGTAATCCAACCATCGTTCTTCGCTGTAATACCGCCAATTCGTCTTTGACAATTGACGGAAAAAAGAAAATATGAATAAACGAATTGGCTCGGAGTGGGACTGAGAGGGCGAAGCTTTTATTCCCGCACTCCACTTGCACTAACCGTTAGTGTGCCACGATGCTGAGTTAATCCAGCAGGTGCAAATCCTGTCAGGGCAATTGGCTGTTCACCCTGAAGAAAAGCGAACAGATAAGTCCGTGAGGATGATGCTGAAGCTTCGTTCTTTCAAATAATCAAGCC
>JABHKC010000248.1 GCA_018692315.1 Bacteroidota bacterium
AACCATTTTTGATCCGGAATTTGATTCATATTCCATTTCGTTTTTCCCTCCCCCAACACTTGGAATTATTGTAGCAAATTTAGTTTCTGTTGGCCTGGATTCTTGTTTTATTTATTATCCGGATTCCAATGCATTTGGACAAGATATAATAAATATAATTATTTGTGATACTACTGGATTATGTGATACAACAGTGATATATGTTGATATTTTAGCTATTAATGATAAACCAATAGCTCTGCCAATAGAAAAACAAACCGAAATGAATACGAAGCTAACTTTTTCTATAATGCCATACGTGATTGACGAAGAGGATATTAAAAATTTAAATATTACCTTAGGGGATGATTTAAGTTTAGTGTCATTAGGTACTTTTGGTACAGTTGATGAAAACCTTGATGTAACTTTTACCCCCGATTTGGATATGGTAGGACAAGTAAATATAACTTATTCTGCTTGCGATAACGATCCATTTGCACAAAAATGCGATAATAGTACTATTACAATTGACCTAGGATCTGGCGTAGATTTATTAACAATTCCAAATGGTATATCGCCAAACGGAGATGGATTGAATGACCTATTTGTAATAAAAAATTTAGTTGAAGATGGAGCAAACAATCCAAAGTATATAGATGGAATTTATGGCAATTATTTGACAATTTTTAATAGATGGGGAAATATTGTATATGAGTTAGAAAACTATCCTCCAGATTTAGATGTAAGCCAATATTGGGGAGGTCAATATATAGAAGCAAGCATTAAGGATAAAGCTAATAAAACAATAGTTCCTGAAGGAACATATTTTTATATAATTACGTTCTATACAGATGCAAATAAACAATCTAACAGAACAATAACAGGATATTTAATACTAAAATACTGATGCAAAAACAAATTCATATAAATTTTTTTACTAAATTTTCCATACTGATTAGCATTTGTTTGTTATTATTTTGTAGTAACGATTCAGTAGCACAAAATTTTTACCGCTATTCAAATCCCGAAGCAAATGAATTATCTATTAATCCTGCTTATACAGGAATTGGGAAAGGAACACTAATAAAATTTGTTAGTAGAAGACAATGGCTTAATATCGAAGGTGCACCTAAAAGTAGCATTTTTTCTTACGATACTCCTATGAAAAATAGTGGCTGGAGTGTTATGCTCATTAGTGATAATATATCAATTAAAAAAGACCTTGGAATATATGGAAGCTTTGCTCATCATTTGAAGTATAAGTTTACAAATATTTCATTCGGTGCACAATTGGGAGTATTAAACAAAAATGTTCAAATGTCTAATCTAACTTTATTAAGTGAGATTGATCCTACATTTAATAATGGTTTAGATGTAAATGCCTATGCCTTCAATGTTGGTGTAGGTTTACTCCTTCATAATGAATATTATCATTTAGGACTTTCTATACCTCGATTTTTGGGAAATGAATATCCAGGTATTGAAGATAATGGAATGTTTGCACTTTACATCAAAACTTTACACTACCATTTTACTGCTGGAGCAAAAATCAAGTATAAAGACAAATTTTCCATAAATCCTACACTTATCTACAGAAATATTCAAGGAACTCCAAAACATTGGTCTATGCTTACAAATGCCTATTTTAAAGGTGGTTTTAATCTTGGAATAGGAATACATTCGTTCGATTCATTTATTTTTATGGCTGGCTATACATATAAGAAAGTACTGAATATTAATGGAGCTTGGGATGTAACTTTTTCAAGGATAAGTCCAAGTTCTACTCCTTTTTCTTTTGAATTAGTATTAAGTTATTTAATAATTTCGAAACAAGAGCGTTTCGTTTCTCCAAGATATTTCTAATAAAAATTTTAAATAAAAAATGAAAATAATTAGATATATAATAATAGTACTTTTAATCATAAGCGGATCCTATTTTTCCTTCGGACAAAAAAGACAATTAAAAAAAGCAAACTATTTTTATAGCAATTATGAATATACAAAAGCTATAAAGTTCTACAAAGACTATGTTTCACAAAAGCACGACATAAAAGCTATTATCAATCTTGCAAATTGTTATAGGCTAACCGGCAATACTATTGAAGCAGAACGACTATACGATATAGTTGTCAAATCAAAAGAAGCTCTACCATTACACTTATTCTATTTTGCAGAAGTTTTAAAGAAAAATGAAAAATATATAGATGCGAAAAACAGATATCTTGAATATTATGCAGCAGTTCCTGAAGATAAAAATGTTAAAGAATTAATAAAATCATGCGAGATATTTGAAGAATATATTACTGACACAGCAATGTATAAAATATATAATCTGAACATAAATACACCACAGTCAGATTTTGCTCCAGCCTTTTATAACAAAGGTTTGGTTTATGTTTCGTCCAGACTTCAAGACAATCAATCAGAAAAAAACTATGGTTGGTTAGATGAACCATTCCTTGACATATTTTATTCAAAAAGTGGATTTAAGGATAAGTATAGAGAACCTGTTAGTTTGGCTATTGGTTCTGTAAATGCAAGATTTCATGAAGGTCCTGTTGCATTCACCAACAACGAAGAAACTATTTATTTTACAAGAAGCAGTTATATGAATGACAAAACACATTCGAGCATATCTGGTGAAAATACTCTAAACATTTATAAAGGATCCAAGAAGGACAACATTTGGACAGATATCCAAATATTTGAATTTAATAGCGATGAAAGCAATATTGGCCATCCTGCCTTATCAAAAGATGGCAAAAAAATATATTTTATATCAGATATGCCAGGCGGATTTGGCGGAACAGATATTTATGTGAGCCAAAAACTCGGTTTTATATGGACAAAACCTGTAAACCTTGGTAGCGAAATAAACACTGCTGGCAATGAGATGTTCCCATTTATTCATAATGAAGGTAGCTTATATTTTTCATCAGACGGTCATGGAGGATTAGGAGGATTAGATATTTTTGTTTCAAGTTTTAATGGATTTAAATGGGAGCCACCAAGAAACATGCGAACCCCATTTAATTCTTCGAAGGACGATTTTTCATACATTATAAACTCTGATAACAATGAAGGTTTTTTTGCATCTAACAGAGATGGAGGAAAGGGAGGAGATGATATTTACCATTTTATTAGAAATACCGATGCCTTAAATATTTTACGCGGAATTGTAGTTAATGCAGCCAATGGACAACCAATCAATGATGTAAAAGTTATATTGAAAGATTTTGTTACATCAGACAAATTAAATAAATCTGATGTAGATGGAAAGTTTAATTTTTTAATTGAACCGAATACCGATTATAAAATAATAGTTTCAAAGGATGGATATAATACAAAAACTGTTGTACACTATTCCGATGAAAACAAAAATATTAAAGAACCATTTTATCAAATTGAATTAGAGTCAGCTATTTGGCTAAACTTAGAAGGAAAAGTTTCTAATTATGAATCCAAAAAACCTATTGGACAAGTTACCATCCAATTAGAAAATAAAACTTATGGTATAACAAGCGAAATGGTAACAGGCAACGACGGCGAATTTGAATTTGGTTTAGACCCCGAATCACAATATGTAATAGTTCTACTTAAAGATGGCTATTTTACCGAACGAGAAAATCTTTCGACAATGGGAAAAATGGAATCAGAAATTTTCCGCTTCGATTTATTTCTCGGATTGCGACCCATTGACATGGAATCAACCATGGAGTTAAAGAATATATTTTATTCGCTGAATAGTTGGGAGTTAAATAGTAGCTCTAAAACAGAATGCGAAATACTTGTTGAATTATTAAGCAACAATCCAACTATATCTATAGAGCTCCAATCACACACTGATTCAAGAGGGAGCGATTCTTTTAATAAAGAACTATCTCAAAAAAGAGCCCAATCTGTAGTAGATTATGTAGTATCAAGAGGAATTGCAAGAAGCAGATTAGTACCAAAAGGTTATGGAGAAACTCGCTTAAGAAACCATTGTTCGAATGACATATTATGCCCTGATAAACTTCACCAACAAAACAGAAGAACAGAATTTGTAATAATTGGGCAATAATATTATTAAATCATTTTTTCATATTCTTAGAACTTTTGAAATAATAAGCTTATTTCAAAATTAAGATATCTTATTCATAAGTTTAATATCCAATATTTTCTGAGCACAATATCAGGCTTTTAGTGTCCAAAAATTAAATTGTACAAAACTAATATTTAGTTATAGTTTTGTACAAAAAATGAATATAATTTTTGATACAAATTTGAATGAAACAATATATAGATTTATTAAAGCATGTTTTAGACAAAGGAATAAATAAGGGAGACCGAACCGGTACAGGTACAAAAAGCGTTTTTGGATACCAAATGCGTTTTGATTTGCAAAAAGGCTTTCCACTTCTTACCACAAAAAAATTACACTTACGCTCTATTATTTACGAATTATTGTGGTTTTTTTCAGGAAATACAAATATTAAATATCTGAATGACAATAAAGTAAAAATTTGGAACGAGTGGGCAGATAATAATGGAGATTTAGGAAAAATTTATGGCTACCAGTGGCGTTCATGGTCTTGCCCCGAAAATAAACATATCGACCAAATTTCAAATTTGATTGAAGAACTTAAAAGTAATCCAAATTCAAGAAGACATATTGTGAGTGCCTGGAATGTAGGCGATTTGGATAATATGGCTTTACCTCCGTGTCATATCATTTTTCAATTTTATGTTGCCAACAATAAATTGTCGTGCCAACTCTATCAGCGAAGTGCCGATATTTTTTTAGGTGTTCCATTCAATGTAGCGTCTTATGCTATGCTCACTATGATGATTGCGCAAGTTTGCAACTACGAATTGGGCGAGTTTATTCATACTTTTGGCGATGCCCACATTTATCTCAATCATCTTGAACAAGCAAAGATGCAAATTTCAAGATCTCCACGACATCTACCTTCAATGAAAATAAACAAAAAGGTAAATAATATTTTTGAATTTAAATACGAAGATTTTAATTTAGAAAATTACGATCCTCATCCTCACATAAGAGCTGATATTTCAATTTGATTCGAAATGAGAAAACGTCAATTGAAACAACACAATTTTCAAAACTTCAAATTCCCAACTTATGAAAAATATATCAATTATAGTAGCTGCCGCAGAAAACAATGCAATTGGAAAAGACAATAAATTGCTATGTTATATTTTCGACGACTTGAAAAGATTCAAGCAATTAACCACAGGGCACAAAATTCTTATGGGAAAAAAAACCTATGAATCCTTACCAAAAGGTGCTCTGCCAAATCGTACGAACATTGTTATTACAGACTCTGCAAATGAAAAAATTGAAGGTTGCGTAATGGCATATTCCATTACAGAAGCCATTGAGCTTTGCGATGACACGAAAGAAAATTTTATTATCGGTGGTGGCTCAATATATTCTCAATTTATGGAACATGCCAATAAATTGTATATCACCAGAATCCATAAGTCCTTTGATGCAGATACTTTTTTCCCGGAAATAAATCATAATGATTGGAATCTTTGCTCGACAGAAAGCTATGAAGCAAGTGAAAAAAACGAATGCGATTATTCTTATCTCATTTATGAAAGAAAAAATAAGATGATATAATCTTTGCACGAATCTAAATATTTGCAAAAACTCAGGGAAGGTAAATCAAATTTTGATTGCTCAATTTCAAAATTTTAGACATGAAATATATCACAAATCTAAGTTGCCGTTTTAACCAAATTTCAATTCTGTTTTGCCTTATAATAATTCTAAGCATTTTCTCACTGCAGGGACAGACCGGAATATTAAAAGGAAAAATTACAAACCAAAACAAGGAAGTATTATCTTATGCCAGCGTTTTTATTAAGAAAATTGGTGTAGGTTCAGTTTCAAGTATTGATGGGAATTATGCAATAAAAATTCCGTATGGGGAAAACGAAATTGAGTTTAGTATTCTTGGCTATAAAAGGCAGCGCATTTTCATAGAAATTGAAAAAGATACAAGCATATTAAATATTTCATTAGATAAAGAAACTTATATTTTGCCAGAAATTGTTGTTGGACTTAATGAAGATCCAGCCTTTGAAATGATTCGGCAAGCTATAAAAGCTCGCGAAAAAAATTTATTAGCTAGTGGAACCTTCGAAGCCAATATCTACTCAAAAGGAATTTACAAACTCGAACATGTTTCAGACAGTGCATTAGGAAAAGCTCTATTCGACAGCACACATACAAAAGAAGAGGCACTTGGGATAATTTATCTTTCTGAGGCAGAATCGAAATTCAGTTTGAAATACCCAAATAAAATCAAAGAAGAAATTGTTTCCTCGAAAGTGAGTGGCGACAGCAAAGGCTTTAGTTTCAATTTCAGCTCGTTCATAAATATCAATTTGTACAGAAACTTGGTTGTAATACCATTCGACATGTCTTATCGAGGTTTTGTTTCGCCTATTTCAAGTAGTGCTATGATGTATTATCGCTATCGCTTGGTAGGTTCGTTTATCGATGGAGATTTTTTAGTACATAAAATTGAGTTACGCCCGAAACGCAAAATTGACAGAATATTTCATGGCTATTTTTATCTCGTAGAAGGATTGTGGTGTATTCATAGTGCCGACTTAATAATTACTGAAGATGCAGAAATTGATTTTATTGACAGTATAAGAATAAATCAGGAATTTCATGCAGCAAACGACAGCATGTGGGCACTTCAAACTCAAAACTACAATTTCGATTTTTCGTTCAATTTGTTTGGAATAGAAGCAGAATTTAATGGTCATTATTTGACAATTTTTAATGAATACAATTGGGAACCTAATTTTGGTAAGAATTTTTTCGACGACGAACTTTTGAAAATTGATTTTGAATCTAATAAAAAGGACTCTTCATATTGGGATAAAAACCGTCCTGTTCCGCTCAGCGAAGAAGAAATAGAAAATTACATTGAATTTGACAGTGTAGAGCAACGAATAAGTTCAAAAGAGTATCTGGATTCGATAGACATGAAAAACAATAAATTCAAAATTTGGAATTATTTAAGAAAAAAATATACATATCGAGATAGATATCATAAATGGAAATTAGCTATAGGAAGTCCAATTCAGGATGTTGCATTTAATACAGTTCAGGGAGTAAGGTTAAAAATCCCGTTAAATTTCAAACAGGAATTTGAGAAAGAAGAATTTTATAAGCATGATTTTGATTTTTCTTATGGATTCTCAAATAAATTGTTCGGTTTTAATAGCTTTTCGGAATATTTTTACGAACGAAACTCTTTTGCAAAATTGAAGCTAAATTTTGGAATTTCGCATATACAATTCGATAATTCGGAGCCTATTTCTCCAACTCTAAATGCTTTGTATTCTCTTTTTGCTGAACAAAATTTTATGAAACTTTACAGAAAGAAGTATATAAATATTGGCCACGAATCGGAGATAATTAATGGATTTTTCTTGTCGGGAAATATAGAATTTTCCGATAGAAAAGCTTTGGAAAATACAAACAGTTTTACATTTCGAAATGTGCCCGACCGAAGCTATACTCAAAATGCTCCATGGGAAGATGTTTATTTTGATGCCGATTTTATTAATCATCAAGCATTTCTAATAAATATTAGTGCAAATTATACAATTAAACAAAAATTTGCAAGCCTGCCTTACAAAACCCGCTTAGGATCACGCTTTCCGCCAATCGGAATTTCATACACAAAAGCTTTTTCAGGCTTTTTGGGTAGCGATGCTAATTTCGATTTTATAAAGATCTATTCCAACTATTCAAAAATGTTTGGATTGTTTGGGCAAAGTCGGATAAGAATTACATATGGAAAGTTCCTGAATAGTGAAAAATTATATTTCAGCGATTATTTTCACTTTAGAGGCAACAAAACCATTTTTCATATGGAAGGAAAAAACTCTTTCCATTTGCTTGATTATTATAAATATAGCACAAATAATGAATACATTGAAGCCCACTATCAACATCATTTCAATGGATTTATTATTAACAAAATTCCTTGGGTCAGAAAAAGTAAATTCAGGATGCTTGCGGGTGCTCATTATCTTTATGAAAACATTGATACACAATATTTAGAACTAAATATCGGTATCAAAAACATTTTCAAATTCGGGCGTATTGATTTTGTAGCTGCTTTTGAACACAACAAAATTCTTTCAACCGGAATTACACTTGGATTTGGAATGTAGATTATTATTATAAAAGCTACTGCAATTTATGCTTTAGTTGATTTTCGTGAAATCCTCAAATCCAGAAAAGAAAATTTATATTCGACAAAGTTTCTCAGCTGCTCTTTCCATTGTTTCGTTCGACTTGGCAAAGCAAAATCGTAAAACTTTATTATCAAGATTTTCGCGATAGAAAACCGATATCGGAATAGAGGCGATGCCTATTTCTTTGGTCAGTCTTTCGGCAAATTTAGTGTCTTTTTCGTCAGTGATGTCTTTATAACCAAGAAGTTGGAAATATGTGCCATTCGATGGAAGTATTTCAAATCTCGAATTTTTCAAAAGTTTAATAAAATAATCTCTTTTCTTTTGATAGAAATTATTCAATTCTAAATACTCATTCTTATTGTCGAGAAATTCGGCTATAGCAAGTTGTATTGGGGTATTTGCTGCAAAAACTACAAATTGATGAATTTTTCTGAATTCCTTCATCAATCTTTCAGGGGCTACACAATAACCTAATTTCCAGCCTGTTGTGTGAAATGTTTTTCCGAACGATGATATGGCAAGACTACGCTCTGCAAGTTTTGGATATTTCGTTATGCTCAAATGTTCAATATTATCGAAAATAATATGTTCGTAAACCTCGTCGCTTAAAATAATTATATTGCTCCCTTGAGTAATTTTCTGCAACATTTTCATGTCTTCATCAGAAACGACACTACCGGTAGGATTATGAGGAGAATTAATAATTATCATTCGAGTTCGTGAAGTTATCATTTTCTGAACTTCGTCCCAATCGATATGAAAATCGGGATATTTTAGCTGAACAAAAACCGGTTGCCCACCATTTAGTTTTATTGCTGGAACATAACTGTCATAAGCCGGTTCAAAAACAATTACTTCGTCTCCTTCATTGACAAAGGCTGTTATTGCAGTGAAAAGAGCCTGTGTAGCTCCGGCAGTTATTGTGATTTCATTTGCAGGATTATATTTTGCCTGATATAAAAATTCAGTTTTTTCAGCAATTTTTTCACGAAGCTTCATTACTCCTTCCATAGGTGCATACTGATTGAAACCATCTCTCATATATTTGTTTACCAGATGAATAAGTTCAGATGAACAATTAAAATCGGGAAACCCTTGTGAAAGATTTATCGCATTATAATCGTTTGCCATTTTTGACATTATAGCGAAAATGCTTGTTCCAACATTTGCAAGTTTGCTTGACATTTATTATTAGTTTAAAATTTGGTCGGCAAAAGTAGTAAATTTTCAATATCAAATTTAAAATTTATAAAATTATGGAGTTTGAAAATTTAAATATATATGAGATGAAATTCTGTAATAAATAACTGATTGTTTGGATATTAATCAGAATAGCTTCTCCTTCCACTTTTTATTCTATAAAATTTTTGAGCTAACAATTTTGAAAATTCCCTTGCGCCGGCATCGTTCAAATGAATGAAATCGAAGGAATTACTTATGTAATATAAGGAAGGATATTTTTCTGCTCTTGCCAATTCTATACGGTTGTCATTTTCTATTTGCATGAACAAAGGAAATAATTCAAGATATTCCTCATTTTGCAGTCGGGGGGGCAAAACAAATATCAATTGTATTCCTTGTTTGTCCGATTTTTTAATGAGCTGGTTGATCTTTTCCAGAAAAACAGGATTGTATTCAGTATCCAACTCAAATGTTTCGAAAAATCGCTTGTTTGTTTTTCTATTGACAAACATCTGGTCGGAGTTTTTTAGAAATTTTCTTCTAATTGTACTAAACCTGTTTTTCCCTTTGGCAAGTTTGTCATACGATTGATAGCCGTCGTTTTCAGCAAGGCTACTATCATATTCTTTTGAATAATACCTTATAATATCTTTCACAAAATCTATTGAGAAAAGCTTTTCGGCAAAACTTATTAAATGATTATTCAAAGCATTATCTTTCTCCGCTTCCGACAAACTCGAATTATAAATACTTTTTAAGGTAAACCATAAATAGCCGGGCGAATACCAATACTTAATTCTGGTGGTGTGCATGTATTTTTCGTCTATTTGAATGATTGGCGAAAGGCAGAGAAAAACATATTCTACGCCAGGCAAACCTTCATCAAGCATTTTTTCATACAAGAAGAATTCCTCGGGCGGTACTAAAAGGTCAACACCAAAATTGTACGAATTCATCGTAATCCCGGCTGATTGGCACAGCTCATCGAAAACCTCCGGAACAAACCCTCGTGCTATATTGCTTGCACCGAAAAACAACATATTATGAGTTTCCGAATTCGATTTAATGTATTCGTACTTCGGCTGAAAACGAGTATTTCCCCAATAAAATGGAACTATGAACAAATACATCGTATAGTTTACTATTAAGAAAACTAAAAGTAGTAAAACTACCTTAAACCATATTTTTATTGATTTTTTAAAATTCAAAATATATAAATTCTTTTTCACCAAAAACTCCAAAATTGAATATTATGAAAATCATTATTACATAAATAGACCATCTGATAATTTGAGGTTTTTGTTTGATAAAATGTATTAGATTGTATTTGCTATGCAGAAATTCTGTAACAAACAGAAAAATAACCACAGCAAAACTTAATTGTAGATTTATTGATTTGGAAAAGTCGTTCACAAAGGAACTAATGTTGAATTCAGAAAAAGCACTATTTATTAAAATCATACTGTCATTCAGGTTTTTAGCACCAAAAAATAAAGTTGCAAAACTTACCATAAGCAAAACTGTTGCGATGGAAAGAATCCTAAACAGTCCGGGTACTTTCACTAATCCTACAAGTTTAAAAAGTTTCTGTCTGGTAGAATTTGTCCAAATTTCGAGCAATTGATAAAAACCATGAAGTGCCCCCCATATCACGAAAGTCCAATTTGCACCATGCCACAATCCGCTGATTAAGAATACAATAAAAATATTATAGTGCCAACGCCATTTCACAACACGACTTCCACCGAGCGGAATGTATAGATAATCTGTAAACCATTTAGTTAGCGAAATATGCCATCTTTTCCAAAAATCGTGGAATGATGTGGCAAATAGTGGAAGGTTGAAATTTTTAATTAAGTCGAATCCTAAGGCTCTTGCTGTTCCTCTTGCAATATCTGTATATCCCGAAAGGTCGGCATAGACCTGAATATGCAAAAATACCGAAGCTATCAAAACATGCAATCCTTGATATTCACCGGCATTTGTAAAAACATCTCCAACATACACTCCAAGACGGTCGGCAATTACAAGCTTTTTGAGAAATCCCCAAAGTACCAATCTCAATCCGCTCACTACCTGCGAATTGCTGAACGAAACAATTTTTGAAAACTGAGGTAAAAGTCTGGTTGAACGTTCGATAGGACCGGCAACAAGTTGCGGAAAGAAAGAAACATAAAGTGCAAATCTTCCGAAATGTCGTTCGGGTTTTGTGCGTCCACGATATACATCGATAGAGTAGCTCAAGGTTTGAAAGGTATAAAACGAAATTCCTACAGGCAGCAGAACATTAAATGCCGGAACGTCATAGAAAAGATTGTAATAATTGAATACTTCTCTGAAACTATCATTTAAAAAATTGAAATATTTGAAGCCGAAAAGCAAGCCCAGATTCACAAAAAGACTCAGTAATAGAAATGCTTTTTTTTGTTTTTTTGTTTTGCTTTTGTGCATATGTATTGCTGCAAAATAATCGACAACTGTGGATGCAACTATTAATAAAATGTATTCTACACGCCAACACATATAAAAATAATAGCTTGCAGCTAACAGCAACAACCAACGGAATTTGTGTGGCATAGAGTAGTACGCAATAAATACTAAAGGGAAAAATATTATAAATTCTATTGAATTGAATAACATTTAACTAATTTAAATTTTCTTTAATATTATCCAAAATTTCAGACATTTGCCAAATATAGTTCTCATTTATAGGGAAATCAGTAGAATCGTACGGTGAGATGTTGTTGGCTAAGCTTCTATCAAAAGTTTTTTGGTCGAAATAATTGTATGGATCGAATGAAACCCCTTTCTTGTTTGCAAAACATTTTGTTTGAGAAAAACTTACATTGCTTATTCCTAAAAGTTGAAACAAGAATGCAAATATTAATGCACTAAGTTTATATCTATACTTCAATTGTCTAAAGGTTTTGTTTCCAATACGCAGCAAAAGTATTATTTATAAAATTCTATGCAAACTAAATTTTATTTTGTTGTCTAAACTAATAAATACAAAGCATTTATGATATTTTTTCAATCCTCTGATACATAAATAGTATGATAATTAGGTATTTATTTTAATATTTCAGTACTGAAATGAAAATCCATTGTTTCGTATAATGCTGTAATTTAGAAGATTAATTGTTCTTTTAATATTATTTATTAATTATTTACATAGTTTATTTTGATAATTTTAGCATAATTCATTTCTTTGCAACGAAAAATATTTTTTATAGAAATTTAAAATTAAAAATTATGTCAGACATTGCATCAAGAGTAAAAGCTTTAATAGTTGATAAATTAGGAGTAGATGAAAATGAAGTTATAGAAGAAGCTTCTTTTACAAACGATTTAGGTGCAGACTCACTTGATACTGTTGAGTTAATTATGGAATTTGAAAAAGAATTTGATATTACTATCCCAGACGATAAATCGGAAGGAATTGCAACTGTTGGTAATGCCATCAAATTCATTGAAGAAAATTCAAAATAGGAAAATAAATAATTATTGAGGATATGGAATTAAAACGAGTAGTAATAACAGGTTTAGGTGCATTATCAGCTTTAGGAAATAGCACTCAGGACTATTGGGATAGTCTGGCAAAAGGTGTCAGTGGTGCAGGACATATTACTCGTTTTGATGCCTCAAAATTCAAGACACAATTTGCTTGCGAAGTAAAAAATTTCGATCCAAAGGAATGGTTCGATAGAAAGCAATTAAAGAAACTTGATCTTTATTCGCAATTTGCATTGGTTGCCGCTGACGAAGCTGTCAAAGATGCAAATTTTGATTTCGATAAGTTAGATTTTGACCGAATGGGAGTAATTTGGGCTTCCGGTATAGGTGGAGTTGAAACTTTTTTTAAAGAAGTAGAAAGTTTCGTCAAAGGAAATGGAACACCAAGATTTAGTCCCTTTTTTATTCCCAAAATGATAGCAGATATTGCATCAGGACATATTTCGATGAAATATAATTTTAGAGGTCCGAATTTTACAACAGTTTCAGCATGCGCCTCTTCATCAAATGCCATTATTGATGCCTTCAATTTAATCAGATTAGGTAAAGTAGATGCTTTTATTACCGGAGGATCCGAAGCGGCTATAAATGAAGTTGGAATGGGTGGTTTTAATGCCATGCACGCAATTTCTACAAGAAATGATGATTTTAAAACAGCATCGCGTCCCTTTGATAAAACCCGAGATGGATTTGTGATGGGCGAAGGAGGAGCTAGTTTAATTCTCGAAGAGCATGAACATGCGAAAAAAAGAGGAGCAAAAATTTATGCAGAGATGGTCGGAGGTGGAATGTCTGCCGATGCACATCATTTGACAGCTCCACATCCTGAAGGATTAGGTGCAAAAATGGTTATGAAAAATGCTATAGAAGATGCCGGAATTTCTCCTCAAGACATTGATTATATTAATGTTCACGGAACTGCAACTCCATTAGGAGATATTGCTGAAACCCTGGCTATTAAATCAGTTTTTGAAGATTATGCTTATAAACTTAGCATCAGTTCTACAAAATCGATGACAGGGCACTTGCTCGGTGCTGCCGGTGCTATTGAAGCCTTAGCAGGATTAATGGCAATAAATCGTGATATTATTCCACCAACAATAAATTTCACAACTGAAGATCCAGAAATTGACTATAAACTTGACCTTACACTAAACGAAGCAAAAGAAAGAAAAGTGAATTATATAATGAGCAATACTTTTGGTTTTGGTGGTCATAATGCTTCAGTTATATTTAAGAAATATAAAAAGTAATTTAATAACTTGATTGTATTGAAAGTAAGAAATTTCAATATGTAATAACCTATTCTAAAAGCTTTGTGAAATTTACTCACAGAGCTTTTAGTGTTTATAACAAAAAATATGAACAAATTCCAATTTGTTTATTTCATTCACAATATGATTTCAGCAATTGAATTGCTGTTTAATCCAAAAAAGAGTATATATAAATCTCTAAGGAAAATTATAGGATTCTATCCTTCAAATATTGCAATTTATGAAATTGCTTTCCTACATAGGTCAGCTTCGATAAAAGGCAAAAACGGAATTTTTATTAATAATGAAAGGCTTGAATATCTTGGAGATGCTGTTTTAGATGCTGTTATTGCAGAGTATTTGTTTTTTCGTTTCCCGGATGCCGATGAAGGTTTTTTAACTCAGATGAGATCGAAAATTGTAAAAAGAGAATTTCTTAATGAATTAGCAATTGAATTAGGATTAGACAAATACGTTGTCTCCCATCTGAAATCAGAAAATAAAAATAAAAATATTTATGGTGATGCTTTGGAAGCATTTATTGGGGCTGTATTTATCGATAAAGGATATGAAAAATCAAAAAGATTTTTGTTGTTCAATGTAATTAATAAATATATTGATATAAACAAGCTAACTCAGATTGACACAAATTATAAAAGTCAACTTATTGAGTGGGCTCAAAAATTCAAAAAAGAAATATCCTTCGAAACCGATATAGATGTCAGGCACCCAAACTTATTCATTTCTTACGTCTTAATTGATAGAGAAGTTGTAAGTTCGGGTATGGGACCTTCAAAAAAAGAAGCTGAACAAGGTGCTGCAAAACTGGCATTGAATAATGTTTGATTTTGAAATATTATTACCAGAAGCAAAAACTTGATAAAGAATAAATTATTGGCTGAAAATTCTTAACGAAACTGACAATTGGTTACCGTATTAGCGTAACATGTCCGCCTTTTTCAAAAGCCTTATTGTCAAATGCTGAAGTGTATTTTATAAAATAAATATATGTGCCTCTCGGTGCCATTTCATTATTTATAGTTCCATCCCAGCCTTCGAATGTATTTTTTGTTTGAAAAATTAACTCTCCCCAACGATTGTATATTTCGAACGAATAATTGTTCAAATCTGTGAATAATACGCGAGGTAGAAATATATCGTTTAATCCATCATAGTCAGGAGTAAAGGCGTTTGGAACTGATATCCTTGATTGCAAAGTAGCACATGACCAATTTGAACTACTCTCTCCCTGAAATTCAATATTCTCGCCATTGGCATAAACTGTGTGTAGGTTTTCAACAGCTTTAACTTGGTAACAAAATTTTCCTGATTGCTCAGGATATCTCCAATACGACTGTATGTTTTCAATATCTAGAAGCCCACCATCAGGTATGTTCGGATAATTATAAATAATATTTTCGACTTTATCGATAAACGAAACATCGCCATCATAAAAATAGTCGTATATGTCGATAACTTGACCATTTTTAACAATATCTACAATTGTATCTAAATATTCGCCATCTATGGTTCTAATTATTTCATACTCTTTGGTTTGACCTATCCAATCTTCAACGCTATTCCAGTCTAAATCGACTGAAAGGTCAATATTCGATGTAGTATTTAGAACTATATTGTTTACGATATTTGATTCCTCTATTTCTACATTACAAGTGTTTATTGCAATTAGTTTATAGTAGTATATTTCAGATTCGGTATTTATGTAATCTGTATGCGATAGGCGATTAAATACAGTACCATCAAAAGGAAATACCTTTATTGTATCATAAAAACCATGAAAACTATTTGAGCGAGCCAGACAATGCTTAATAATATCTGCATTTAAATCAATATAGAATGACAGTTTTACTATGTTATTCCCAGAAACTGTTGCATACTCTGCATTCAAAACTTCCGGAGGTCTTGGCATATCTGTATAAATCTCTATGATGTTAGATTTTGAAGTTTTTGATTGGTCATCATTGATTGCCCGAACAAAATATTTGTAAGTTATTGAAGGATCTAAATGAGAATGAATAAACGAAGTTTGCGTACCTTCAATTAAACTTAATAAAGTATATGGAGCCGAACCTCTTTTTACAAAAATCTGATATTCTTTAACTCCATTGTCCCAATTTATATATTCATTCCACGACAATCTGGTTTTGGCATAACAAGGTTCAAAATAGTATTGTAAAAACATTGTATTATGTGGGGCACTCATTTCTGCAACATTATCAGAATTATCGAAAGGAGCAACAAAATATGTTTCAGATTGAGTGTCGGTGCTTGGTGCTGGTGGTTTAGTCCAGTTGTGCAACAAAGTTATTGTTGAACCATTCGGAATAGTATCTATTGGCACTTTTGCAGCATCAATAAGCAAATATATATAATATCCGTCAACATCTAAAGATGTACACATTTCCCAGCTAATTCTCACCATATCTGTTGTAAGTACGCTTACAGAATCAATTTCAACAGGCTCGGGAGGTGTTGTATCTTGCGAAAAACTTATATTAAAAGCAAAATATATTACAAGTAGTATTAATAAAAATTTTTTTAGCATCTTATAATATCAAATTAATATTCAGTTGCTTATACTAAATAAAACCAAAAAAAAACTAAATTATTTTACAATATTTTTTTCAAAACAAAAAAACAAATTTAATAAAATATTCTAACTGAAATATTTTCGATAAAAACTTTTTGGCTTTCGTAGTTTAATCTATTAGAAGCAACTATCATATTCTAAAGTTTAATACTTTCGCACTTAGGCTTTGCTACGAAATAAATTGACCAAAACCAGCGAAGTTATTTTGTGCGATAACAAGGCAAAAAACACAGGCATAGCCATAGCTACGGCGAGTATTTTTAACGAAGTTTGCGTGCAAAAGAGCAAGCTTGAATGGTCAAGTTATTTCTTAGCAATGCCTTTGAGTGAAACTTCTAACATCTTATCCTAAAATTTGCAAAAATCTCAATAACGATTACCAACAATCACCTCATACATTTTATCTGCAACAAGATATTTTGTAGCAATTTTATTAAGTTCTAATGGTGTGATAGATTTTATTTGTTCAACATATTTCTCGTAATAATTGCTATTTAGTTTAAAATCAAGTATTAACCTATAGCTGTCTGCCAAGGCAAAAGCACCATCGAAATTACGCATCAAATCGCCGAGGATATAGTTTTTTACAGTGTCAAGTTCGTTTGGCTTAACCAAATCTTGCTTCAGTTTTTCAATCTCAAAATATATTTCGTTTACAGCCTTCTTGCAATATTCAGTAGCAGTTTCGGCAACAATTACAAAAAATCCAGAATTTTGTAATGGAACTAAAACAGAGCCAATTCCATATGTATATCCCTTTTCTTCGCGAATATTTTTCATCAGTCTCGATCCAAAATATCCACCAAAAAGTACATTCAAAATTTTCATAGATTGAAAATCTATATGTTGTTCGTTAATGCACAATTTCCCAATGCGAATGGCAGATTGAATTGAATTTTCTTTTAGGACGAAATGTTTTTTTTCGAGCGATGAATTTATTGAAACGTTCTTTTCTACCGGCATTACGGTTTTGTCCCACGAACTCTGCCCAAACAATTTGTTAAGCAGAGATAAAATATTTTTATCGAATTTGCCGGAAATAATAATATCACAATTTTTAGAATTATAATGTTGTCCGTAAAATTCACGAATTTGTTGTAGTTCCAAATTGTCAAAATCTTCAACAACAGTTTTTCTACCGTATGGACAATTTTCGCTGAAAATTACTTCCTGAAATTTTTTATGAGCCAGACTTTTAGCCTTTGAGTTTTCTACAATAAAAGATTGCTTTCGTTTTTTTAGATAAATTTCAAATTCATTTGCTGGAAAAATTGGATTCAAAATAATATCAGCAAAAATATTTAGAGTTTCCTCCATGTATTTTGATAAGGAATATAAAGTAACTATAGCTTTGTCGTGCTCAACATTATAGGTCAAATAGGCACCATAGTAATCAAGTTTTTCGGCGATTTGAAAAGAACTTAAATTTTTAGTGCCTTCATTTAGCATTGAAATTGTAGCTGACGAAACCAAATTTTTTTCTTGATACCAAACTCCTGCATTAAAAATAAAATCTATCTTAATAACATCTTGAATGCCAGCATTGAAAGCATACAATGGAATGTTGTTGTCTAATGTAATTCTGTCTGGTTTAATAAAATTGATTTTGTTGTTGGTAGCAATTGGAACTTGCTTTTTTCTGTTCAACTTCATATGGTTCTGTCTAATATTATTGAAATATATTCATGTTTGTACAATAAAATTTAGAACAAATCTACAAAAGTTTCGTTTCCAATGAAATTGAAATTAGTATTTTCGTATATGGCTGTAAAACAAACGAATATAATTATTTTCATTGTGCTAATGATTATTTCTTCATTCAGTAATCTATTTTGCCAAAATTCGGTTCAAGGAAAAATTGTCGATTTAGATACAGAAGAAACTTTGGCATTCGTAAATATCATTGCAAACAATAATCCGCAATTTGGCACAAGTTCTGATATTGATGGATTATTTTCGATTTCTCTGAAAGAAAAAATAGATACCATCACTTTAAGTTATGTTGGATACAAAAAACTAACAATTGATTTAAAAAATAAAAATCTGAAGAAACTTCTAGTTTTTAAATTAGAGAAAAGTAATTTTCAGATTGATGAAATTGTGGTGAAAGCCGGTGAGAATCCTGCGAATAGGATTATCAGAAATGCTATAAAAAACAGAAAACTAAACAATCCTGAAAATATTTCTTCTTTTAAATATTCATCCTACAATAAAACCACTTTCGATTTTGTTGTGAATGATGCAAAGCAAAATGATAGCTTGAAGATAAATCTTAATAAATTTCTACGAGGTGGCTATTTTTTGATAATGGAATCTGTTTCAGAAAGAAAATATTTAAAACCTGACAGAAACGAAGAAATTATCACCGGAACAAAAGTCTCAGGATTTAAACATCCGAGTTTTGCTACTCTCGCAACCGATTTTCAGCCATTTTCATTTTACAAAAGTTTAATAGAAATTTTAGATATTAGTTATTTAAATCCAATTTCTGTTGGAAGTCTAAAAAAATACTATTTTTCTATTGAAGATACTCTTATTCAGAATATTGACACTTGTTTTGTTATTTCTTTCAAACCACTTCCAAATAAAAATTTTGAAGCTCTAACCGGATTATTATATGTCAATTCGAAAAAATTTGCAATTCAGAATATCAAAGCAGAGCCATTCGAAAAGGGGCTAATTAATATTAAAATTCAGCAAAAATATAAGCTAATTGATGGCGAATATTGGTTTCCCGAGCAGTTAAATTTTGATATGCTAATAAAAAACTATCCAAGCAAAAAAGTTGGAACCATGGCACGAGGAAAAAGTTATATCAAAAATGTAGAGCTTTTTGCGGAAATTCAACTTAAAAATTTATCTGTGGAATCGCTTAGTTTGCACGAAAAGGCAAATCAAAGGGATACTATCTTTTGGAATAATCATAGGGTTTTTCCTTTAAATGAGCGTGAGCTAATTACTTATCATACAATCGATAGTGTTGGAAAAGAAAACAAATTTGATGCAATGTTGGCTTTCATTGAGAAAATTTCATTCAATAAAATTCCGATTTCACTTATTGATATTGATATTCAAAAAACATTTGTTTACAATAAATTCGAGGGCTACAGATTAGGAATTGGAGCTTATACCAATGAAAAACTATTTAATAATTTTTCGATCGGAGGATTTTTTGGTTATGGAACCAAAGACCATCAATGGAAATATGGAGGAGAATTAATTTGGAACATCGACAGAAAAAATGAATTTGAGTTTCGTGCAAAATACGAAAATACATTATCAGAGTCTGGCGAATTGGGTTATAAATATTATAACTCATTGTATTATAATGTTCGCGATTATCTTTCTGTGAAAATGGATAGAAAAATTCAAGAAAGTATTTCGCTGAGTTTTAGGGCACTAAGATTTGCTAAAATTCGCATTTCATTTGGAATAAAAGAATTTCAACCGCAATATGACTATGGATTTGGAATTGACTCAAATTCTTACTTAAGCAATTATAATATAAGCGATTTGACAATTAATTTGCGATATGCTTTCAGAGAAAAAATTGTAAATTCTTTTAAGCAAAGGATTAGTATGGGGACAAAATTTCCAATATTATATCTGACATATACTAAAGGGATTAAAGATGTTTTAAGAAGTGAATTCGATTACAATAAATTGGAAATTGCAATCGAAAAAACTATTGTTTCAAAAAACATTGGAAAAACATATTTGAGATTTGAAAGTGGATTCATCGACAGAACCATACCATTTGGTTTGCTCTTTTCGGCTGAAGGTAGTTTCAGTAAAGATCTTCCTGTTTTGGTCAAAAATTCATTCCAAACTATTAGACCAAACGAGTTTTTATCCGACAAATATTTGAATTTTTACTTTTCTCACAATTTTGGCTCTTTATTGTTCAAAACCAGCAATTTCAAGCCGCAACTTTCGCTACACCAAAATTATGGATTAGGATATTTGTCGAATCCCGAATTTCATAGTCTTGTTGAGTTCGATACAAAAGAAAATGGATATTTCGAATCGGGAATCCAAATTGATAATTTGATAAAACTCAATTATTTCGACATCGCATATTTGGGTTTCGGAGCCGCTGTCTTTTATCGTTACGGATATTACTCGTTCGACAAAATAGCAGACAATTTTGCTTTCAAGCTTTCAATTACATTATCTACAAACTAAGTTCATTGAACTATGCTGAAGAGTTTTAAAAGACAATTCGATATTATAAATTTACCTTCAAGAAGTCAATAATTATCTCATCGAATTTTTCGCGAGACATTAGCCCCTTTGCCATCTGCGGTTTTCCTTTGGCAGGAATGAATAAAAATGCCGGAATACTTGAAGTTTGAAATACGCTTGCCAATTCTTTTTCGTGCTGAACATCAACTTTATACACTTTTAGTTTGCCATCGTAGTCTTTATTTATTTGAGCAAGGGTAGGAGCAACCATTTTGCATGGCTTACACCAATCTGCATAAAAATCAATTATTGCAGGAACTTCTCCTTTGTAGATCCATTCCTCGTTTTTTTCATAATCGAAAACTTTCTCTTTGAAAGTTTTGCTTGTTAGATGTTCAATTTTTGTTTCGGTATTTGTTTCCTTTTTGGCTTTAATTGCTGTTTCTGTTTGTGCTATTTTTTTTGTTTGCACTTTTTCATCGCTGTTTGTTTGCGAGCAAGCTGATAACCAAAATGTTGCAATCAATATGATAATTATTGTCTTTTTCATGTTATTAAATTTACAATGTTATAAAATGTGCGTGTAGCTAAAAAAAGGAAATCAGAAATTAATAGATAGAATTTTGTATGCATTTTCCTGATTTCCATAAGTACCTTCTGATACTTGCAAAATTAGTTCAGGCTAATATTTGTAAATCATTTCTACAAATCCAATTACTAATTTAGACTTGGCTCAATAACTTTCAAAACTTCAGCAAAAGCTTTTTTGAATGAATCTTTTGGTAATGCTCCCTGTGCCATTTGAGGCTGGCCTTCTTTTGGCACAAAAAGAATTGAAGGAATACTTTGAATCCCAAACATCCCGGCTAATTCTCTTTCTACTTCAGTATTCACCTTAAATATATTAAGCGTTGTTCCATATTCTTCTTGTAATTCTTCGAGAACAGGAGCTACCATTTTGCAAGGTCCACACCAATCTGCGTAAAAATCAATTACACAAGGGACTTCGCCTTCAAATTTCCAATCTTTATTTTCTTCAAAATTAAATACCTTTTCTTTAAATGTTTCTTTTGTTAAATGTTCTAATGCCATCGTTTTATTTATTAAAATTACAAATTCATTATTTAAAATCTTGCTGCCTTAATCAAAACAAATACCAAAGTATAAAATCGTGAGTTTCTTCAGTATTTTTTCAATTTATTGTAATTTTGTCATCTTTATAACAACATATTGTCATATGTACATATGAAGAAGTATTTAAATGATAATGTTTTTACAATTTTGGCAGAAATTGTAAAAACAAACAAAATAGAGGCCTATGTAATAGGTGGATTTGTTCGGGATATTTTCCTTAAAAGAAAGTCGAAAGACATTGATATTGTTACGGTTGGGAGCGGAATAGAACTGGCTAAAAAGTTAGCAAAAAAGCTTGGAATCTCAAATGTCAATATCTTTAAAAATTATGGAACAGCAATGATATCGATGGAGAATTACGATATAGAATTTGTTGGAGCCAGGAAAGAATCCTATAATTTCGAATCGCGAAATCCGAAAGTAGAAATTGGAACTCTCGAAGACGACCAAAACAGGAGAGATTTCACTATCAACGCTTTAGCTATTAGTTTGAATCCTGGAACTTTTGGAAAGTTAATTGATCCTTTTGCGGGTGTTGCCGATATTGAAAAGAAAATTATTAGAACACCTTTGCAGCCGGCATCTACTTTTTCCGATGATCCTTTACGAATGATGCGTGCAATAAGATTTGCTACGCAACTCAAATTTTCTATTGAAGAAGAAACTTTTAAAGGCATTGCCGAAAATGCTGAACGAATTAAAATTGTTTCCTTCGAAAGAATTATTGATGAGCTAAACAAGATTATTCTGTCAGAAAAACCTTCAATAGGTTTCAGACTTCTTGATGAATCGGGATTATTAAAAATAGTTTTTCCGGAAATGGAAAAATTGAAAGGTGTTGAAGAAAAAAATGGGAAAAAGCATAAAGATAATTTTCTTCATACAATACAAGTTTTAGACAGAATTAGCCAAAATTCAAATAATTTGTGGCTACGATGGTCAGCAATTTTGCACGATATTGCTAAACCTCAGACAAAACAATTTGTAGAACATCAGGGTTGGACATTTCATGCGCACGATTTTATTGGTTCTAAAATGGTAGCTCAAATTTTCAAAAGCTTGAAACTTCCACTTAATGAAAAAATGAAATATGTTAAAAAATTAGTTTTGTTGCATCTGCGTCCAATTGCGCTGGTAGAAGATGTTGTAACGGATTCTGCCATTCGCCGGCTTTTGTTCGATGCTGGCAACGACATTGACGATCTGATGACACTTTGTGAAGCAGATATAACTTCTAAAAACGATAGTAAGGTAAAAAAATATTTGCAGAATTTTAATCATGTCAGAAAAAAGCTTAAAGAAATTGAGGAGAAGGATGCAATCCGTAATTTTCAACCTCCAATTAGTGGCGAGGATATTATAAGAGCTTTTGATTTGAAACCTTCGCGAGAAATTGGGATTATAAAAAATTCTATAAAGGATGCTATTCTTGATGGAATTATTCAAAACAACTTTAACGAAGCCTACAATTTTATGCTGGAAAAAGGGAATGAATTAGGTTTAAAAGAAAAAATGGAGAACTAAAGTTCTCCATTTAAAACTATGAAAAAAATCTACCAAAAATTTTTCTGTTTTATCTACCTTTTTTTACCAGATATATTAACGAGTAGATTCTTATTTGTTGCAGGATTTTCAACAAAACTCATAATATTATTGACAAACGTAATAAATAGTGTGACAAACAGATTGATTCTGGTTTTTGAATTTCTACTATTTATTAAAACTATATGAAATGACTGACAGAATATGGTTTTTGAATGATTAACATTTTATTTAACTTAAAGCTGATTTTAGAATTCACTATTGAAAGTGATATTTATTTTGCCTATAATTTCTGGTATCTAATTCGCATTTTTCCAATAAACCAAAAAATAATTCGTTGTAACGAAAAAATAATTTAATATGAAAAAAATACAAATTGCTTTAATATTTGTTTTTGTAATCTTGACATCCTGCCAAAACCAAAGCAAATCGTTGATGTCGAGTGTTACTGGAAAAGCCGGCGAGGTTGTTTTAATAATTGCCAAGGGTAGCTGGGAGTCGGAAATAGGCGAAAAGTATAGAAATATTCTACAGCAAGAACAAGTTGGTTTGCCTCAGGATGAACCGATGTTCGATTTAGTTCAGATTACACCGGCTTCATTTTCAAAAATATTTCAAACTCATAGAAATATTATTTTTTCGAATATTTCAAATGATATTAGCGAAGCAAAAATCAGTATTAAAAATGATGTCTGGGCTTACCCTCAAATTGTAATAAAAATTGAGGCTCCCGATGAAATCTCCTTAATGAAACTGTTGAAAGAATATGAAAAGACAATTACGGATCGTGTACTACAAGCTGAGCGCCAAAGAATTATTCATAATTATAGAAAATATGAAGAACAAGGAATAAGTTCACGCTTAAAAAAACGACATAATATATCTCTCACAATTCCAAAAGGTTATGAATTTGATGTTGATACTGCAAATTTTGCATGGATAACCCACGAAACTTCTGACATCAGTCAGGGAATATTGATTTATTCATACAAGTATGAAGAGGAAAATAATTTTTCATTAAATTTTCTATTGAATAAAAGAGATGAGTTTTGTAAAAAGTTTGTGCCGGGACCGAGCAAAAATTCATATATGACAACAGATCGAATCTTTTCCAATAATTTTGAGGAAAAAACTGTGAATGAAAATTATGTTGCCGAAATTCGTGGCTTGTGGCGAGTCGAGAATGATTTTATGGGCGGTCCATTTATTAGTTTTTCCACTCTTGATAAAAAACGAAATAGAGTAATCACAATCGATGCCTATGTGTATGCTCCAAAGTTTAATAAACGTAATTATCTTCGTCAGTTGGAAGGTATTTTATATTCTCTGAAAATATTATAAATTCTATGGGGCAAGAAAATTGTTAATAATTTACCCACACTTAGACGTACCACAAGCTGTGCAAATTAGGCAACCCTCCTGATATCTAAGAAATTCGGAACCACAGTTTTCGCATTTTGTTCCTTTTTTTGGTACAATTCCATTTGGGATATATTTTTTCAGGGCTCGTTCGACTCCATTTTTCCATGTATTTATCGACTGGCTGTCTAATTCAAGCGAAGATATAAGATCTACCACATGCTGAATTTGCATACCATGTCGAAGAACACTTGAAATTAATTTTGCATAATTCCAATATTCCTGATTAAACATATGCGACAAACCTCCGAGTGTGTTTTCATAGCCAAATTTGTCAGTATATTTGAAATCATATCTGGATTTTCCTTTTATAGCATTTTTGATTTTAATGATTTTTCCTTTTGTAACACTTTTTGGAATCAGCAAAGAATCTTCATTTGACAAACCAGTGAAAATTTCGTAGGGTTTTTCATCAATTAGTCCGACAAATGCGACCCAGCTTTCTTTATTATTTTTAAATCTAATAACTTCGGCTTCGAGTTCTTTTGGCCGTCTTGTGTATTCAAATTTTTCTTCGGTCTTTTTTTCTTTAGAAATTAGTATTCCATCTCTCGAACCTTCCCGATAAACAGTTATTCCTTTGCAACCGCATTTCCATGCTGTTTCAAAAACATTGGCAATAACTTCTTTGCTTGTTTCCTTAGGTAAATTCACAGTTACACTTATCGAATGGTCAACCCATTTTTGAATTCCTCCTTGCATTTTCACTTTATTCACCCAATCAATATCTTGCGATGAAGACTTATAGTATGGCGATTTTTCAATAATGGTGTTTAATTCATCGTCAGGCAAATTCATGACTTTATCAATTTCATAATTCTTTACCTCTAACCATTTTACAAATTTATGATGAAATACATTGTATTCTTCCCAGCTATCTCCCTTTTCATCAGTAAAAATAATATTTACATTTTGATCGTTTGGATTTACTTTCCTCCTTCTTTTATAAGATGGTTGAAATATTGGTTCTATTCCTGAAGTAGTTTGCGTCATTATGCTTGTAGTACCTGTTGGTGCAATAGTTAGCAGAGCAATATTTCTACGTCCAAATTGCAGCATGTCTTCATATAATTGATTGTCTGCCTCTTTCAGTCTGTTAATGAAAGGATTGTTTTTTTCTTTCTCACTATTGAATATTGCAAATGCACCTCTGTCTTTTGCCAAATTTACCGATGACCTGTAAGCTTCCATAGCTAAAGTTTTTTGAACTTCGATTGCAAAATCGATAGAATTTTCGCTACCGTACTGAAGCCCTAATGCTGCTAACATATCGCCCTCGGCTGTAATGCCTATACCCATTCTCCGTCCTTTTACAGCTTTTTCTCTTATGTTTTCCCAGAGTTTTCTTTCAGTTCGTTTTATTTCGTCGTCTTCAGTATCACCATTAATTTTATCTAAAATAGCATCAATTTTTTCTAATTCCAGATCGATAATATCGTCCATTATTCTTTGCGAATAAGTAATATGATCTTTGAATAATTGAAAATTAAATTTGGCATCTTTTGTAAAAGGATTATCGACATAGCTATATAAATTTAAGGCCAGAAGTCGGCAACTATCGTAAGGACATAGCGGGATTTCACCGCAAGGATTCGTCGAAACTGTTTTGTATCCTTCATCGGAATAACAATCTGGAATTGACTCCTTAATTATTGTATCCCAAAACAAAATTCCTGGTTCGGCCGATTGCCATGCATTCTGAATAATCTTATCCCAAAGTTTTTTTGCTTCGATGGTTTTTGTATGGCTGGGATTTTTTGCATCAACCGGATATTGCAGCTTATAATTTGTATTGTTCAATGCCGCTTCAATGAATTCATCGTTTAGTTTTACTGAAATATTTGCACCGGTAACTTTATTCTTTTCAATCTTTGCATCAATAAAATCTTCTACGTCAGGGTGTTTCACTGATACACTTAGCATAAGTGCTCCGCGTCTTCCGTCCTGGGCAACTTCTCTGGTCGAATTTGAATATCGTTCCATGAATGGAACAATGCCTGTAGAAGTTAAAGCACTGTTTAATACTGTGCTTCCGTTTGGCCTGATATGTGACAAATCGTGGCCTACTCCACCTCTGCGTTTCATCAATTGTACTTGTTCCTGGTCGATTTTTAAAATTCCGCCGTAGGAATCGGCAGGATTACAATCGCCAATCACAAAACAATTCGACAATGAAGCTATTTGGTTCTTGTTGCCAATCCCTGTCATGGGTCCACCTTGCGGAACTATATATTTAAAGTTTTTCAGGACTGCATATATATTTTCTTCTGATAATGGAAATGGGTACTTTTTCTCAATTCTGTATATTTCTTTTGCGAGACGTTTGTGCATATCGTCCGGATTACTTTCAAATATATTCCCGGCTGAGTCTTTTAGAGCATATTTATTTACCCAGACTTTGGCTGCTAACTCATCGCCTTTAAAATATTTTAATGACTCATTGTATGCCTCATCGAAAGTATAAGTTTTCATTTTAGTATTTTTCTCATTTATCAGTTCTTCTATAAACATTGGTGCAAGTAATTTTCAAATTAACAATATATTTATCTTGAAATTAAAGTATGAAATTTGAGCTGAGGTAATAAATCTATTAAGATTTACCCAAAATTCTAATCTGCTGAAAGTTATAGCTTTCTACGATATACAACTTAACATTCCATTTTTATGCGAAAGTAATGAGATATAAAATAAAATACTTAATTATTTATTAACAATAATAGCTTAATTAATTATTAAACAAAGTTTTAAATAGTTGATTATTTATTTTTTCTCTCTAAAGTGTTGAAAATTAGTCGGCAAATTCTAATACGTTGAAAATAAGGGCGATTTACAGCATTTCATTTTTCAATTTGGCAATTCAATTTCAGTGAGTTTGCTAAATAAAATATTTACTTTTGTAAAATTATAATTATCAAAAAAATAGATTAGATATGTTTTCAGGAATAGTAGAAGAAGCAGCCAAAGTTGTAGAAATAAAAAAAGATAAAGAAAACTTGCATATTACTATGGAGTGCTCTTTTGTTGATGATCTAAAAATTGATCAAAGCATTTCTCACAATGGAGTTTGTTTAACAGTTGTAAAAAGGAACGATAAAACCTACACGGTTACAGCCATTCAAGAGACTTTAATAAAATCGAATCTCGGACTTTTAAAAATTGGCGACAAAGTAAATCTCGAACGAAGTATGAAAATTGAGAGTTTGCTCGATGGTCATCTTGTTCAAGGTCATGTTGATCAAACTGCCGTATGTAAAAAAGTTGAGGAAGCCGATGGAAGTTGGTATTTTACCTTCGAATATGATTCTAATTTGGGAAATATTACTGTAGAAAAAGGTTCAATATCAGTAAACGGTGTTAGTCTAACTGTTGTAAATTCTAAAGAAAAAACCTTTCAGGTAGCAATAATTCCATTTACATACGATGTAACCAATTTTCATCAATTTCAAGTAGGAACGGTTGTCAATTTAGAATTTGATGTAATAGGAAAATATATTGCAAAAATCGTTAAACAACAATTGGAAGGATACAATTTAAAATCCTGAGTAAAAGCCTTTGGTAGGTAAATTTTGTTATTAGTTAGAAATAGTCGATAATTTACAAAGTATTTTCTATCAAAAGTTTTTGTTAATTTTTTTCTAAGTTTGCCGACTTTTAAAAACAATATATGGACAGTACAAACAAAAAATGGGTAATAATAATGCCTATTATTCTTGCATTAGTTTTAATAATAGGAATATTGTTAGGAAGTAAATTGCAAAACAATAATTACGATAAAAAGTTTTTTATACATCCCGAGCCAAATAAATTCAATACCATTTTGAACTATATTGAAGAAGAGTATGTCGATTCAGTTTCGAAATCGGAATTAGTAGAAAAAATAATCCCGGATATGCTTGCAGAATTAGACCCACATTCGATTTATATTCCTGCAAGAGATTTGAAAAGAACAAACGAACCATTAGAAGGGAATTTCGATGGAATTGGGATTCAATTTAATATTCAGAGAGATACAGTTTTTGTGGTTAATCCTATTCCGAAAGGGCCATCCGAAAAGGTTGGAATTTTGGCAGGCGACCGAATTGTTTATGTTGACGACTCGTTGATAGCTGGTACAGGAATTACCAACAATTCTGTTATGAAAATGCTTAGAGGCAAACAGGGAACAAAAGTTAAATTAGGTATAAAAAGAAAGCAAAACAAAGAAGTCATAAATTTCGTTGTAACACGCGACAAAATTCCACTTTACAGCGTTGATGTTGCATATATGGTTTCTGAGGATATCGGATACATAAAAATCAGTAAATTTTCAAGAACTACATTCGATGAGTTTATTAGTGCTATAGAGGAATTGCAAAGCGCGGGATTAAAAAAACTAATACTTGATTTGCGAAACAATAGCGGAGGGTATATGAATGCAGCAATTAATATTGCCGATCAATTTCTAAATTCTAATAAACTAATTGTTTATACTCAAGGAAAAGCAAGGCCAAAAAATAAATCATTTTCTACATCCTCCGGACTTTGTTTAAATACTGAATTGACAATACTGATTGATGAATTTTCGGCTTCTGCAAGCGAAATTCTGGCAGGTGCAATTCAAGACAACGATAGAGGAACTATTATTGGTCGCAGGTCTTATGGTAAAGGATTGGTTCAGGAACAAACTATTTTTCATGATGGTTCGGCACTACGTCTCACAATTGCACGATATTACACCCCAACAGGCAGGTGTATTCAAAAATCTTACGAAAATGGAAATTCCGATTATTATCATGATATAAATAATAGGTACGATAATGGTGAATTTTCGCAAGCCGATAGTATTCAATTGCCCGATTCTTTGAAATATTATACTCCGAAAGGAAAAGTTGTGTATGGTGGCGGAGGTATTATGCCAGATAATTTTGTCTCAATGGATACAATTAGATTATCACCATATTTTACCAAACTAATTAACAAAGGTTTAATGTATCAATTTGCATTTAAATATGTTGACGATAACAGGCATGTACTTTCGGAATTATCAGGTTTGTCGGATTTGATTTTCCATCTCGAAAAAGAAAATATCTTCCAAATATTTCTTGCTTTTGCTAAAGAAAAATCAGTTTCGGGCACCAAAAAAGATATTAAAATGTCAGAAAAATTGATCAATACAAGAATCTCTGCCTTTATTGCCAGAAATATTTTTAATGATATAGGTTTCTATCCGATTATTAATGAAGAAGACAAAACTGTTCTTAAAGCCGTGGAAATATTGAAAGCAGAATAATTTTTAAATTTTCAAATACAAGTTTTCAGGTTTAATAATATAAGTCAAAATGAATTACCTAAGTTTGTTCAAAAATAATGAAGATTGGATTAATGAGAAATTGCAATTAGACTCGGACTATTTCAAAAAATTATCCAAAGGTCAAAATCCGGAATTTTTATATATTGGTTGTTCAGATAGCAGAGTTTCACCTGAAGAATTCGCTGGATTGAAGCCCGGCGACACATTTGTTCATCGTAATATTGCCAATTTGGTTGTAAGCATAGACTTAAACCAAATGGCTGTGATAAATTATGCAATAAATCGATTGAAAATAAAACATATAATCGTTTGTGGGCACTACGGATGTGGAGGAGTAAAAGCTGCAATGGAAGCCAGCGATTTAGAAAAATTAAATCCTTGGTTGCAAAATGTCAAAGATGTTTATCGTTTGCATACCAGGGAATTAACCGAAATTTCAAATAGTGAGGAAAGATATAAAAGACTTGTAGAATTAAATGTTGAAGAACAGTGTATTAATCTGTTAAAAACTCATGTAGTTCAAAAAGAATTTGAACTAAGAAATATCCAAATTCATGCTTGGGTTTTCGATATTCAATCAGGAAAAATAATTGATTTAAATATTGATTTTGAACAAAAGCTAAAACCCCTAAAAGAAATTTATAGCTTTAGAAACTAAAGACCTTGCAAAGTAAAATTCACACATCATCAGCCAGAAATAAATGAAATATTTTTTTGTAGCCTAATTTCAAATATATATATTTGCATCGCAAAATTTAATAGCCCAGGTGGCGGAATTGGTAGACGCGCTGGTCTCAAACACCAGTGAACGCAAGTTCGTGCCGGTTCGACCCCGGCCCTGGGTACAAATAAAAAGAGCAACCTGATGGTTGCTTTTTTTGCACCAAGTAAATTCATAAACTATTGCAACAGTTTATAGTCTCTATTCAAGAATTATAGATTCTTATTATATTGTTAGTTGTAAAGATTTTAGCGAATGATTTGAGGAACATCGTTCAAAAAAATATCAAAACTGTTTTTCGGTTAAAGTCGACGATTGGATTCTTTTTTATAAGAATGATGGTTTGGATTATTCGCAAGCCAGGAGTATTGAGGTTCACATAAAAAAATGAAAAGTAAGAAATACATTTATAATCTTAAGAAATATCCCGAGATTTCGAATAAACTTATTCAGAAGTATAGAAAAGATGGCGGTCCCAATAGCTATCGGGATGGTAGACGCGATGGTCTCAAACACCAGTGAATGCAAGCTCCTGCCGGTTCGATAATAAATGAATTTCTGGTCTATCGGAACGACCCAGACTCTGGGTACTCATAGTTAAAAACCTCTGAATGAGAGGCATTTTGTCTAATCAGACAATTCTATTGTTTTCTTAACTTGCTAAATTGTATTGAAAATTGGAATTCTTTCTATCAATATAATTAGACAAGTTGGGAAATTTTACATATTTTTCGTTACAGTAACCCCTTTTCTCTCAATAAACGGAACTCCCAATTTGACACCGGTATATTTGTGTGTCTTACCAATAAAACCTACAAAAGCTTCCAAGTTAAACAAATTGAATATTTTATTAAGACCATACCCTACCTCATAATAGGGCATTCTATCTACTGTATGAAGACTGCTGAAGTATAGATTTTCGTTCATTAACCTTCTATTCAAGACCGGTAATCGTTTAAGTAATATTCGAAAATTCGTAAGTTTAATATGTGTCTCTACATATTTATCTATGGTACTGTATTCATAATATTCAAGTAAACGAAATATATTTCCAGGTGAAGTACCCATAACAAAAGGCGTATTAGTACCGAAACGTTTATAATCGGCAAAGTACACCTTATTTATATTTATGAAATTTCCTCCAATTAATTCATAGTGCAGAAGACCGATTTTTCGAATTTGAATGTTTTGTAAAATGGATGTTTCAATCCTGTCGAAGTTAACATTACTGCAAAAAATATTTTTTACTCCCTTATAATAATTAAGAGTAAAGGTAGGGTAGTTTGAATGTAAATAAATTTTAGTACCCTTTTCAACCTTGTAGTAGTATTCCGGCGTATACCTAAGTCGCAACCTGATGTTAAACCCATTGTGATCTCCAACAGGAGAATCCTCTATGGTAGCTATTGAAGAAGTATCTGATGTATAATAATCAATATATATCTTGGCCAGATCCATTATTTTTTTTCGTTTAGCATACTCAAGATTAATCAAAAAATCTAAACCATTAATAAGATCGATTCTATGTGCAATTTCGATATAATCCTTTTGATATGCTTTAAGATAATCCTCATTTAGAAATACTGTAGTTATTAGATTTAGATTCTTAGGAATTCCTGTACTCGAATCAAAATCAGAAGTTATTGTGCCACCTGACATGAATAAATTCCCTCGCTTTAGACCATTGTACCTGAACTTCACTCCGATATCATGAGTCATTTGCTGCCTTCCAAATGAGTAATCAATATCATAGTTTATTTGAAAGTGTTTTCCATTCATCTTGTAATATGAATATGTAAACTCATTACCATATTTAATTTTCTCAGTTGTATTGTAGTCGATATGTATTGGATCAAAGATACCACCATATAGAAACTGATGTTTCTCTTTATCAAAACTAAAATTACCGCCAACTAATACTTTACTCCATCTGAATGTCTTTGTTTTCCTTTTAAGTCGATTGCTTTCCTCTGCATCAATTCTAGTATTTAATAATCCTTTCTTGTGAATTCTAATCTCATGGTCGGTCAAACCCATTGGTCTAATAGAATTCCAGTATTTATAGGTTCTTATTTTGGCACTATCATTAGTATGTTTAAATTGTTCAATTTCTAACTTTTTTTTATTATTTGATTGTTCGACAGATGCCCTGATAAGTTTTGAAAGTTTCTTTGATTCCGATTTTGCCAAAATATTTTTCTGAAGAAATTGATGAATTTCAGAGAATTCAATTCCTTTATCTAGATCGGTGTTTTCTTTCTTGATAAAATTGAAATTTCTATCAGGATTAATCATCAGATTGGATTTGACTTTTATCTGATATTCGAAGAATGCAACCGAACAAGTATGAGAAAGCTTTTTGCCTATTTTTTGATTTTCAAAACTATAATTATGACTTATAGGCATCCATACTTCATTTTTAACCGGGGCATAAATTTGATTTATAGTAATTGTTCGAGAGTTTTGCTGTATCTGAAGTTCGACACCATACAAACACCACAACCCATCTACTATATATAGGAATCCGGAATAAAGATTACAACCTTCTTGATATGGAATTACTTTAATTTTATACACCAAATATCTCCTATCTAAGAATGAAGATATATGTTGAAATTTATAGTACGTATTTGCATCTCGATTTAAAGGTGAGATTGCTCCATGAATTTCTTTGTAGAGTGGAGTTGTAATATAATCCAGAGGTAAGCGGTCATTTTTTTCCTCAGAACCAAGAAACGATATAGTATTTTGGGCTACTGTTTCAGGAAGTTCACAATGAAAGTCAATAATTTTCTCATATACAAAGTGATTTGTTTTTTTCCCCCTTGACTTTCTAATGAAACTCGATTCGGAAGTTTCATTGCCATTTACCTTGAGATAGATCTTACAATCAAATTCAGCAAGCTGGTTTATATAGTAAGAACCCATGGCGATAGCTTTCTGGATAATTGTATATCCTGCTTCTTGATTACCCTCATTTGATCTTTCATAATGAAAACTATATTCTCGCTTGCACAGAACAATATCTACGTGTTTCGGATTTTCTAAACATTCCAATTCCAACTCTTTTGTTATATATCCATAACAATGAATTGTGAAATTATACTTTCCTGGTTTGAGTTTTAGTTGATAATCACCTTCACTATTTGTCATGTTGCATAATGAAGAATCCGCACAATACAAAGCAGCATTTGAAATTGGTCGTCCTTGTTGATCAGTTATTTTTCCTTCAACTATTTGACAATGGCATCTAAAGGCAGTTATTAAAATCAGGAAAACAAGCAGATATATTCTCATAACCTGAAATGCAATTTTTCCATACAATATGAGATTTATGAAAATAAATAATCCTTTTTAATCGATAGATTCAAAACCAAATGAGAATAATATTCAAACCAAGTATTAATGTTATTTGTAATCTGGTGGATAGTTTTTATTTAATGAAAAAGGTCAATTGATAAATGACTGATAACATAGCTATTTTTCCAATTCTTTTATTATTTCGACGAGTCCATTTTTTATTCCTTTGTGGATATCCCGACTTCTAAACTCAGGTAGAATTATTTCGTTAATTATTTTTTTCTTTTCTTCATCGGTTAATATACCTTTTAGCCCTGAACCTATATAAATCTCTATTTTCCTAAGCTTCCTGCCAAACACTATGATAACTCCATTGTCAAAATTCCTATTATTCTTATTCCAGAAGTTTGCCAGTTCTTTGGCATAATCGTCCAAAGAATCAAAAGGTTTGAATGACTTGGTTGAAACAATTGCTATTTCATTTGTTGTCTTTTGCTTGTGCTTATTTATCAAGATCTTGAGCTCTTCGACCTCTCCTTTATCAAAAATTTCTTCATAATCATTTACGCATCCAGAATATTTCGGAATCTTATGATTATTTGATTTTTCATTCTGTGCAATCATTTTCTGAGAGAATGCTATTCCAACTAGCAGGATTGCCAAAATTGATATTCTTTTCATCATCTTTATTATTTAATTAGTACATAATTCATTTTGTAATCTTTCTTATTTAAAGGGTATTATTTGGACTGTTCATTATCTGAGTTTATAACTTCTCGATAATACCTCCTGTTAATTGTAGCAGGCTATTGTGACTTTCCAATACATTGTAAATTGCATTGTGATAATTCCAAACCGACATCATGTAGGCAAGCTGCACATCTCGAAAGTTAAAGGAATTTATTACTCCTGATTCATATTTCTGTGTAGAGATATTCAAGTTTAATTCTGTAGCCTTAACAGTCTCTGAAGCTACTAACAGTAACTCTTTCCTCACCTCATATATTTCAAATTCCTGGGCAAGCTGGTTTTTCAGTTCATCCTCCATTTGTTTTGTTTCCACAAAGCATATTTCTTCTTCAATTTTAGCGGTTTGCAATGCCTTCTTTCGCTGGCCTCCATTAAATAATGTATATGAGATTCCTGCTGAAAGACCAGCAGATATTCCATTTAAATCCTGATTCAAATTTGTATTAGTAGAATACTCGGTAACACTGTTGCTGTAAGCTGTATTTACACCTGCTGTTATGCTTGGGTAAAAAGAAATTTTTGCTGATTTTACATCCAATTTAGCAATTTTGAGATTGATGTATTGATTTCGTAAGTTTGAGTTATTAGAAATTAACTTTGTCATCAAAACATCCTTTTCAAATGGGAATATATCAGCAGAAAACTCCTCGATAAAAATGTATTTGTCTTCCAGTGGAGAGGCCATAATAAAATTCATTTGTCGAATGGAATTGTTATAATTTGATTTTGCTGATAGGTAATTGGATTTATCTTCAAGCCAGGCATTTTGGGATTGCAATAAATCATAGCTTTTCGAAGTTCCAATTTCTTTTTTCAAATTTTCTTTGTTTAGGCGGTCTTCGGAGAGTTTCATATTTTCCTTCGCCGATTTCATGTTTTCCAACATTAGCAATACCCGATAATAGGCCAGGCTCACGCTTACAATGGTATTCTCGGTAATTAATGCCAAAGTTGTTTCAGACAAGTTTTGAATTTCGTTAAATCTTGATTTTTGAATTCGGGCACCATAGCCTCTAAAAACAACCCAGTCTAATTTTAATGTCGCATTTTGCAAGGAAGTTTGAGAATCGTCATCTTCATAATAATTCCAAGATTCGGAAGCGCTACCTTGAAAAGAAACAGTTGGCAGTGCACCCGCATTTCCCCAGGTATTATTAAGTTTACTAATATCAACAGACTTCTTTTGAATCTGAATGCCAAAATTATGTTCCAAGGCTGTTGCGATTGCTTTTGTTAATGATAGCGTATCGGATTGCGGAAATGCAGTTGTCGATATTAATACAAATAGTATTAGAATTATTTTCTTCATAGTAGATACCTTTGTTTGAATGTTATTCTTCGATAGATAGAGACTTTTTAAACTGCTATACTTCAAAGTCCTTGCCCATCGCTTTATTAAGTTTCTCTTCGATTTGATGGTTGATTACTGCCACCTCAACCATTTCAGGAGTTATATCTTTATTACCCATAAGTCTTTTTACTCCAATCTGGAGGTTGTTAGCAATAAGTGTTACAACCGGAAGAATTATCAGGATGAAAATTGTACCAAACAAAATCCCATAAGCAAGAGCAATAGCCATTGGAATTAGAAGCTGCGCATCAGGACTATTGGATAAAATGAGAGGCATTAGCCCTGCTGTGGTTGTTACCGATGTCAGGAATATGGGGCGGAATCGTTGTTTGCCGGCTTCAAGTACAGCATCCATCACCTTCTGTCCTTTTATCAAGCTTTGATTGTATTTGGATAGAAACACAATAGCGTCGTTAATAATGGTTCCTGATAACCCAATAAACCCCCATAGACTCATCATCGAAACCGGATGACCATGAATGGCATGCCCCCAAACTGCCCCCACAACACCTAAAGGAATCATAATTAAAACCAATAAACCCTGAATAAAGGATTTAAAGTAAATCATGATAATTAAAACGATAATAAGAAAGGCGATACTAAAATAGGTAATCATACTACCCATTTGCTCGGCACTATCTTTTTGCTGTCCTTGTATTTCGAAATTTACCTGTGGGAAACTATTTTTCAACTTTGGAATAATAACATCTTCAACTTCATTTAAAATAGGTGTTACATTTTCGCTCTGGTCTCGCATGTAAGCATCAACCCTAATTTCTCGCCGCCCGTTGTAGCGGTTAATGGTATTCAAGCTACGGTCGAATGTTACCTTTGCTATACTTTCTAGAGGGTAAGAGCCCTGCTGGTTCGAAATCAACATTTTCTCAAGTTGCCCAATTGTTTCCCGATTATTTTTTGGGTAACGAACATAAAGCCATATTTCATCTTTGCCTTCCTGCATTCGTTGGGCAAGCCCCCCATAAAATCCATTCCGGACCTGTTGCATTACCGATGAATTAGTAAATCCTTTAATATATGCCTCTGGTTTTAAAGTAATTCTTACCTCCTGGCCCCCCAGCTGACTGTTATTTGTAATATTATAAAGTGAAGAAATTTTCCCTAATTCCGATTCGAATGCAACCTTTGTATTTTCGAGTTCATCTGGATCGTAACCCAAAAGACTATATGAAACCGGTGCACCGAATCTGTTCGATGCCCCAACAGCATATTTATAGGCTTCAGGTATATTATTTGTTTTTTCAATAATGCGTTGTTTCAAGATGTCATCATTAATACTTGCTTCTTTCATAGGATTGAGAAAAACACTAATCATACCCGAATTTGTTCCATTTTCTGTTCCGCTAAACGAATTTCCCATAGTAACATCAGTAGATGCGATGTACGACATGGTATCGCCATATTCCTCGGCCAACTCATTGTTAGCTTCCCAAATTTGCTGCTCGATAAAGAAGAGTTTCTCTTTGGTCAACTCTTCGTTGGCACCAGGTTTTAAAGCTAAATCCACATTAAACATTTCAATGGGTTGCCCCGGAAAAAAAACAAAAGAGATTTTCCCACTCATAAATAAACCTACTGTTATTATTATTGATGCTGTAACTACTGAAAGGCTGATGGCTTTATTTCGTACCAGAATGTTTACAAAGGGCAGATAGAGTTTATCGCGAAGTTTAAGAATCAATTTTTCAGTTACATTCCTGATTTTACCATAAATCGACTTTTTTTTGAGTGGTTGTAAAACCTTCGGGCTAGCAAGGTGACCAGGTAATACAAAAATGGCTTCCACCAAAGAAAAGATCAGAATAGCAATAACCACGAACGCCATTTCGTACATCATTTTTAATTGTCCTTCAACAAAAAACAGTGGCGTAAATGCAATCATGGTGGTTAGTACTGATGTGAAAACGGCAGGCAATACTTCCATTGTGCCGTCAATGGCAGCCCTTCTGGGCGATTTTCCTTTTTCGTAGTGGGTGAAAATATTTTCGCCTATAACTACTCCATCGTCAACCAAAATTCCGATAATAAGAATCATTCCAAAAAGGGAAATCAGGTTCAGTGTAACTCCTGAAAGACTTGCACAAATAAACATTCCTAGAAATGAAGCGGGGATTCCCCAGGCCACCCAAATAGATAAGCGGAAGTTCAGGAATAAAGATAGCATTAGTATAATGAGTAGGATTCCTAACAAGCCACTGTTTAATAGTGTTGATAACTGGCTATTTATATTTTCAAGAAAATCGTGTGAAGCAGTAAGTGAAGTATTTTCGTGAGTTGCGTTGTACGTGTTTATATATTCATGAACATATTCTGAGATTTGCTCCAGATCTTCGTTAGCTAATTTTTGTATCTGAATAGAAGCACACTGTCGCCCGTTAACATAACTACTGTTTGGTGTTTCCTCAAAAGTCAGTCTTACATCGGCAATGTCGCCAATGGTAAGTAGCTTCCCTGATTGATTTGCACCAACAATAATTTTTTTTATTTCTTTGGGTTGAACTGTACGTTGACGGCAAACAATTTTAATCTCTTCGCGTTGACTACGGATTGTGCCACCATGAATATCGAGGTTGTTGGATGAGATAGCATTTTTTATTGTACTTAAATCGAGATTGTATCTGCGTAACTGATCGTCGTCTATTTCAACTACCAGCTCCATGTTTTTTGGTATCCCTGAAATGGTAATTTGTGAAATAAACCCTGTTGCATTAAAATCGTCTTCAATACGATTGGCCTCTTTATTTAGTTCATGCAAATCGTCGTTTTCTGAAATCAGGTTCAGAAAAACAGCCAGATCTTTCCTTCTCAATTTGGCTACAACCGGTTTTTCTGCATCGGCAGGAAAGTTTGAGATTCCGTCAACAGCATTTTTCACATCGCTTAACAATTCGTCCATGTCGTAATTGCTGTTTGCGTCAATTGTAACCTGAGCTATGTTTTCCATCGATTTCGATGAAAACTCCTTTATGCCAGGAATGCCTCTAATTGCATTTTCGATTAGTGTGGCAACCCCTTCTTCCATCTCTTTTGGTGTAGCGCCAGGATAACTAACACTGACCTGTAAGGTGGTAGATTCAACTATCGGGAAAGTTGCCTTTCGCATATTCATTATTGATACACCACCAATAAGCAGGAGTATCACAATAAACATTTTCCCGTAAAAGGGGAATTTTACAAATGCGGATAATACTTTTTGCATGACGATGGTTTTAGTTTATCAATTTTACTTCCTGTCCGTTTTGAACATTTACAAGTGACTCAACTACAACAGTATCACCTTCATTCAGCCCTTTTACACACGACTCATCTTCTAATTGCTGAATGATTTCTACAGCTTGCTTTTTAAGTTTATTGTCGACTACTATAAATACAGTTCCATCAGGCATCACAGCCTCACGTGGCAAAGAGGTGCCCAATTGAATCGTTGTGGTATTAAAACTTACCGAAACCAATTCGCCTTCAAATAATTCGTGTTTACTTTCCGGTGTGTAGGAGATATAGATATTTACCGACTGTGTTGACTCTTCAACAAATCCGGCAATCCGCGATAGTGTTCCTATATATTCCTTTTCGTTTGAAATTATCCTGAATTTCTGGCCGTGTTTTACTCTTTTCGCATCTTTAACTGAAATTGGAACAATTACTTCCAGCTTATCGTTGCGAACAATTATGGCAATTTCAACACCATTTGATGCAAGTGCTCCAACCTCTTTGTTAACGACTTTGTAATATCCGGAAAATGGAGCCCATATTTGATATTTATCCAGAGTAATCTCTTGTTTTTGAATGTTATAGTATTCAGACAAAACACCATTAGATGCCATAAACACCTTTTCGCTTTCGCTTTTAATTTCTGGCAATTTTGGTAATTTATTGTTAATGTTTACGATCTGAAAATAGGTATTCCACTTATTGTAACTTTCCGAAAAGTCTATGTTGATATCAGGTAGTGTAAGCGAAAGTGTCCGCAGAAAATTGCTTCTTGAGGCTTTCAAAGAGGCTTCGGTATCTTCACCAAAAATTTCCACTAGTAGCTGTCCTTTTGTAAATGATTGTCCTTCTTTAAGTGGAACACTGCCTTGCATAATCCGACCATTAACTTCAGCCGCGAGTGAAACATTTTCAGCAGAATTCACCCGACCTGGATATTTTATGTCAGAACTAATTTGCTGGTTTGTAACAACTTTAGATTTTACTGCAATTGAATTTTGAACAACCAAATCTTTTTTTGCCTCGGGCTTGTTTCTTAAAAACATCATAGAAGCCACTACCGCTATTATCAATATTAGCAGACTTAAAACTGTAGTTATTATTTTCTGTTTCATTCAATAGTCTTTTTTTGTAAAAAATCAAGTGCAAAATTAATTACGGATGAGTTGAGAAACCATATTTATTGAACCAACTGCTGGTATTTTTGAACGAATGGCGGTTTTGAGGGTAAAAGGGATTGGAGATTCATATTATTCGACAAATCTTTCAGTTAGTGAACAGGAATCTAAATTTGGTTAATTATATTTGAAGTTTGTTGAATTTGGCTTTACTTTTACGCCCAAAGCTTTTGAAATGGATAAAAGATTTATTGGATGGCATATCATATTTTGGACTTTAATAATCGGAATTACCCTAGGAGTGGCATCGGTACTATTGCCTATTGGGAATGCCATTCTCTTTACTGTAGTCAGTTGCGTGTTTTATGCAATCGTATTTTATGTGAATACTTTGGTTTTGTTTCCTAAGTTTTATGTTACTACTCAATCAACTAAATATTTTATTTTTGTTTTTTTCTTACTATTATTAGCGACTTTCTTTTTGGTGTTGATTGAGCAGATTTTAATTGAACCAGCTTCAATTTCTATTAGACATAGCGCCAACCCTAAAGTAATGATGACGGCAAGAGGCTTTCTTTGGTTATTACTTATGATTGTTGTTGGTACAGTTTATTTAATTCAGAAGCGATTGAAAGAGCAATCATTGTCTCACAAAGAAATCCAGGAGATTAAACTCAAAACAGAATTAAAGCTTTTACGCTCGCAAATAAATCCTCATTTTCTTTTCAATGCGCTTAATAATATCTATGCCTTATGTTATATGAAATCTGATAGGGCTCCTATGAGTATATTGAAATTATCCAATATGCTACGATATGTGATTGATGATTGTGCGTCTGAAAATGTTCCTATTAAATCTGAAATTGAATACATTAAAAACTATATTGATTTCCAAAAAATGAAATCGGCCGAAGAAATGAACGTACACTTCAATTATGGGGAACTCAACCCTACTATTCAAATTGCACCAATGTTGTTCATCCCCTTTGTTGAAAATAGTTTTAAATATAGTATGATTGAAGAGTTTCAAAATGCAAAAATCGAAATTGAACTGCTTTCTGAAGCAGATGGGAAGCTAAAGTTTTTAATTACAAATACTATCCCACCTGTGTCAAAGGTAAAACCTGGTGTGGGAACTGGAATAAGTAATGTAAAACAAAGGTTGAAAATAATATATCCTGAGAAACATCAACTCATTATTAGTGAATCTGAAAACAATTATCAAGTAACTCTAACCATTGATACCAATGATATTAAGATGCATAGTAATTGATGATGAACTCCTAGCACGGCAGTATGTTGTGGATTACATTCACAAACTTCCATACCTGGATTTAGTCGGTGACTATAATTCACCTTTAAAGGCAATTGATTTGATTAAATCAGGAAAGATTGATTTAATGTATCTGGATATTCAAATGCCGGAAATGTCAGGTCTTGATTTTATTAGGACCCTAGTAAATCCTCCTTATGTAATTATAACTTCTGCTTTCAAGGAGTTTGCGATTGATGGTTATGAGCTTAATGTATGTGATTATTTACTTAAGCCATTCTCATTTGAACGTTTCGTTTCTGCCACAAATAAAGTACTTGCGTTAAAGGAGACCTCTTTTCATGATAGTAAACCTCAGAGTAATTTGCAATCAGAAACCACACTTCATGATGATTATCTGGTAATAAGAGCAGACCGCAAGCATTACAAAATAAATTATGATGATTTAGTTTACGTTGAAGGTCAAAAGGCATATGTAACTTTTCACACAATAAACAAACGTATTACTGCTCTGGTCTCACTTAAAGAACTTGAAGAAAAGCTGCCAAGTACAAACTTTATCAGAATACATAAATCATATATTGTTTCAATAAAAAAGATTGATACCCTGGAGGGAAACTTAATTGAAATTGTTGGGACTAAGTTGCCAGTCGGTAAAAATTACCGAAAGGATATAGCTAATTTATTTGATTTGGATGGTTGAATCGTTGTGGCATAAAAGAAAGACACCATTAATGAAGAATTGAAATCAATTGTAAAAAGAATATTTAAATAATATTACAAGCTGAGAAATGAGTCTTATTATTAATCCAGTGGTTGGAATCGTACCTTAGATTAGAGTAAGGTTAAGTAGTAATTAAAATTATATTTGAAACACTTAAAGATTTAAAAAAGTATCCACAAATTCCGATAATATATGCAGATATTTTTTGTAAAAATTGATATTTATAAGTTTCAAGTGTGGGATAAATTACTTATTCACTTGCTTTAAAATTTATGTTTGAAAGTTAAAGATTATACCCACCCAAATAAAAATATTTCTTTTTTTTATCTACAACGACTAATATTATTAGTTTTGTAGCGATGTTTGAAGTTTATATAAGTATATGGCAGCAATAGCTGGAGATTTGTTAGAAAAAATAGTCTTACCTTCTGATTTAAGGCTACTTGAAAAAAGCGAATTATTGCAAGTTTGTAAAGAATTACGCCAATTTATCATTGATGAGGTGTCAAATAATCCTGGTCATTTTGGTGCAAGTCTCGGAGTTGTTGAATTGACTGTTGCTCTACATTATGTGTTTAACACTCCATACGACCAGATTGTATGGGATGTTGGCCATCAAGCATATGGGCATAAAATTTTAACTGGTAGAAGAGAACTTTTTCATACAAATCGCAAATATAAAGGTATTAGCGGTTTCCCGAATATTAGCGAAAGCGAATACGATTCGTTCGGAGTAGGTCATTCTTCAACATCTATTTCTGCAGCTTTAGGAATGGCAATTGCAGCAAAACTTAATAAAGAAGATAAGCAAGTTGTTGCAGTTATTGGCGATGGATCAATGACAGCTGGTCTGGCTTTCGAGGGATTAAATAATGCTGGTATTGAAAAATCGAATATTCTTATAATCCTGAACGACAACAAAATGGCAATTGACCCAAATGCCGGAGCCTTAAAGGATTATTTGTTAGATATTACCACATCTTCGACCTACAACAAATTCAGAAACGAGGTATGGAATCTTCTTGGGAAATTGAATAAATTGGGTCCCGATACTAGATCTTTAGTTCAAAAAATAGAAGGAGGATTGAAATCGATGCTGCTAAAGCAAAGTAATTTATTCGAAGCATTTCATTTCAGATATTTTGGACCAGTCGATGGGCATGATATTAACTCTTTAGTAAATGTTCTAAAAGATTTAAAGAAAATAAAAGGCCCAAAACTTCTTCATATTCAAACAACAAAAGGAAAAGGCTTTGAATTGGCAGAACTACATCAAACAAAATGGCATCATGCACCAGGGAAATTTAATATCAAAACAGGAGAATTAATTGAGAATTCATCTTCTGAAAATGTTGCACCAAAATATCAAGATGTTTTTGGACATACATTGGTAGAACTTGCCGAAAAAAATGAAAAAATTGTTGGAATTACCCCAGCAATGCCATCGGGATGCTCAATGAATATTATGATGAAAAAAATGCCAGACAGAGCATTTGATGTAGGCATAGCAGAACAACATGCTGTAACATTCTCGGCAGGATTGTCAATACAAAACTTACTCCCATTTTGCAATATATATTCAAGTTTTATGCAAAGAGCCTACGATCAGGTAATCCACGATGTAGCATTGCAAAATTTGAATGTGGTATTTTGCCTCGATAGGGCTGGGCTGGTTGGCTCTGATGGAGCAACTCATCATGGTGCATACGATTTGGCGTATATGCGACTCATACCAAATTTAACAATAGCATCGCCTTTGAATGAAACTGAATTGAGAAACTTAATGTTTACAGCTCAATTAGAAAACAAAGGACCATTTGTGATAAGGTATCCGCGCGGAAATGGCGAAAATCCAGATTGGCAAAAATCCTTCAAGGAAATTCCTGTTGGCAAAGGGCAGCAGATAAAAAATGGAAACGACATAGCAATTTTAACTATCGGTCCTGTTGGAAATATGGCTGTTCAAGCAAGCGAAAGTTCTTTATTAGAAAATATTTCAGTTGCTGTTTTCGACATGCGTTTTGTAAAACCAATAGATACAAAATTACTACATCAGATTTTTTCTAAATTTGACAAAATAATTACAATCGAAGATGGGACAATAATTGGTGGATTCGGAAGTGCAATTCTTGAATTTAAGAATAAATATAATTATTCTTCAGAAATTAAAATTCTTGGCATCCCTGATAATTTTATTGAGCACGGTACGCAAAAAGAATTATACAAAGAATGCAAGTTCGATGAAGCAAGTATTATTAATACCATTAGGCATTTCGCAATTTCCAAATAGTATTTCTCTAAAAATCATTTATTCTTAAATTGGTTGTTAGAATTTGTATATAAATAAAATCATTAGCAGTCCCTCGCTTTTTATAAATTCTAATATTTTTCTTTAAAAATAATATTATCTTAGCATTTGATTATTTTAACGAAAATTGAGATTATAATGAACATTTCTTACTCTTCAATAGTTAAAAAATTTGATAAAAAAGAAAAACTAATCAAATACTTCTTTCTTATAGCTATTTTTGCATGTACAGCCTGCCAGTCGGGCAACAATGAAACAAAAAAACTTGAACAAAAAGAACTATTGATTTATTGTGGTATTACCATGATAAAACCTATGACAGAGATTAAAGAAATAATTGAAGTTCAGGAAAACTGTAAAATAGTAATTACAAAAGGAGGATCGGGAAATCTGCTAAAAGCAATAATTCACAATAAAAATGGAGATTTATTCCTTCCAGGTTCCGATGCCTATTATACCAAAATTGAAAAAGAATCTCCCGGAATCATAGACGATACTGTTTTTGTTGGTTATAATAAAGCAGCAATAATGATTCAAAAAGATAATCCTCTAAATATTAGTAACGACTTAAGTAATTTGACAGATAAAAAATATTCTGTTGTGATTGGAAATCCGGAGAGTGGTAGCATAGGAAAAGAAACAAAAAAAATATTGGATAGAAAGGGAATTTTCGAGCAAGTAGAAAACAACGCTCTAAAGCTGACTACCGACTCAAAAGACCTTGTAAGGGTTTTAATTGAAAATGAAGCAGATATTGTAATCAATTGGTTTGCAACTTCTACATGGGACGAAAACAAAAATTATATTGATGTTTTACCAATTGAAAAGCAATTTGCTAAGAAGAAAAAATTAGTCATCGGTCTTTTAAAAACTTCGGAATATCCTGAAATTGCGAAAAAATTTATGTTATTTGCCGCATCAGAGCAAGGGAAAGAAATATTTAGGAAATATGGCCTATATAACGTAAAATAATTTCATCAATTAAATGTCAAATTAAATAAAAAAATTGTGCAGAAATTATTCAAAAATAGTGAAATTCATGGCTCAATAATTTACAAGGTGTATTTTCTATTAATTATATTTATTTTTGCCTTGGTTTTTGTTTCTTTCATCGACTCTTATATTGAAAAAAACTACCTGTCGAAATACAATAAAACTGTTATCAATCAGCAAGAAAAATACAAATTAGGAAATCTCTTGCAAAAAAGTATTTTGATGGTGAACATGGAATTTAATAATTTTTCAACAATTAGCCGTCAAAAACAAATTGAAAATACCAACAGACAACTTAATAAATTATTTGCTTCGATTGAAGAAATTATTTCGGTACTAAACAAAGGTGGAACAATTGTAAATCAGCTGGATGTGAATTTCTATGCTGTCGATAAAATTGCAGAAGAAATACATTATATTAGAGATTTAAAAAGCGAATTAGTCATTGAAGTTCTTGAAATAAGCCCAAAAACCCAGGAAATTAAAGAGTTGTCGAAAAAAATAACATTTCTATTAAATAAGAAATTTGAAAAAGACGAAATTGATCTTATATACGATTCTGAAATAAACTACAAACTTAAGCAAGCAGAAACTTTATTTAAGCGTATTAAAGAAAATGGGAACAAAATACATTTTGACATTAAGAATAAACTCTTTAGAACCGAAATAAGTGTCGATTACAAAATCAAAAAAATCAAAAATTACAAGATTTATGTAATAATATTAATTGGCATGATTGTATTAATCACTTCACTAATCATTGTTTCACAAATTAGAAAAATAATTCAAATCAACTCTTTTGCACAAGAAAGCAATAAAAAACTATCGGAAGCCGTAGAACAAAGTCCTGTATCCATCAGAATCACAAATATTCAAGGAAAAATTGAATATATTAACAATTTTTTTTCAGAGATATCCGGATATTCAAAAGAGGAATTATATGAAGACAATCCGGCAATTTTGAAGTCAGGGAATAACAATTTTGATAAAACCATTTGGCAAACCTTGTCGGAAGGGAAAACGTGGAGAGGCGAAGTTTGCAACATTCGTAAAAACAAAACCGAATATTGGGAGGAAGCTGTTATTTCTCCAATCGTAAATGCAGAAGGAATAATTACTCATTTCATTGAAGTAAAAGAAGATATTACAGAAAAGCGGAAGCTCATAAAATCGATTAAAGAGTCAAACGAAACAATGAAAACTATTCTCGACAATTTACCTGTAGGAATAGTCTTGATAAAACAGAAGAGAATAATTCAATTAAATAATGCAGCTGCAAAAATTATGAATTTCGATACAAATGAAGAAGCACATGAGTTTATGTTTTCTAAAATTTGTCATAATAATTTTTGTACGGCAAAAGAAAATGAATTTCCAATATACGATTTGAATAGAAGGTCTTTCTATCGTGAAGAGAAGATTATGCTTGGGAAAAATGGAGCTAGGGTACCAATTCTTAAAAGCGTAATACCAATAAGAATAAATGGAGAAGATGTCCTATTAGAGGCTTTTATGGACATTAGCGACCAGAAAAATGCACAAATAAGAGAAATAGAAGCAAACAGAGCTAAGTCGGAATTTCTGGCAAATATGAGCCACGAAATTCGTACACCAATGAACGGAATAATTGGAGCGTCAGAAATACTTCGAAATTCAGATTTGAATGACGATCAAAAAAACATGACAGATATAGTTCAGCGTTCGAGCGAATCTCTACTAAATTTGATAAATGACATTCTCGATTTCTCGAAAATTGAAGCCGGAAAACTTGAAATAGAAAATTTGTCTTTCAATTTCAAAATTTCAATGGAGAGTTTAATAGACCAATTTTCGATAGAAGCGAACAGGAAAAAAATTGAACTTATAAATATCATTTCAAGCAAAATACCGACATATCTTATTGGAGATGAAAATAGAATTTTGCAAATTCTAACTAATCTAGTCGGGAATTCATTAAAATTTACTAAAGAGGGTCAGGTAATTCTCAGAATTGAAAAAGGAGAAGAAATCTCGGAAAATTCAATTTTACTACATTTTTCTATTGAAGACACAGGCATAGGTATTCCGAGAGAAAAACTTGAAAAAATATTTGAATCATTCACTCAAGTAGATGGCTCAACAAGCAGAAAATACGGAGGAACAGGACTTGGTACAACCATCTCAAAAATGCTGGTCAATTTAATGGATGGCAAAATTTGGGTAGAAAGTCCTAATCCTTTAATCAAAATGCAAAGTGATAATCCCGGAACAATTTTTCATTTCACGCTCCCCTTAGAAATTGACAGTAATTCAATTGATATAAGCGAAGATACGGATATAGATTTAAGTAAAAAAAGGGTGATAATTGTAGATGATAATCCTGTAAATTTATATGTTGTCAATGAATTTGTGAAAAAGTGGCATATAAAAGCCGATTTGGTTGATAATCCCAACGATGCTATCCAACAAATAGCAAATAATTACAATAAAAATAACCCGTATGACATACTCCTTTTAGATTTTAATATGCCAATGATGAACGGTTTTATTCTGATAGAAAAAATCAAAACTCTTGGTGTGCATCATGGTTTGAAAATCGTAATTCTATCCTCTGATTCAATAAATGTAACAAAAGCAAAATGTCTTGAATTCGGAGCGGCAGATTGTTTGTTCAAACCTATAAAGCAATCGGCACTTTTTGAATCGATATTGAAACTTTATTCGGAGGGGAAAAATTCTGATAATAAGCCAAGCGAAGATAGATTGCCAAGTTTCATAAAAGGATTGAAGATATTAGTTGCAGAGGACGATCATATAAATCAAAATGTGATTGAAAAAATATTCAAACTAATGTCTTGCGAGATAAAAATTGTTGAAAACGGGCAACAAGCATTCGAAAAAATTGTGAATGAAAAGTTCGACATTGTATTCATGGATATTCAAATGCCAATATTAGATGGTATAGAAGCAACAAAAAAACTTAGAAAAATTAGAAATGATACAACCATAATTGCATTAACAGCCAATGCAATGAAAGGTGTTAAAGAATCTTGTATTCAAGCCGGAATGAATGACTATATTGTTAAACCTGTAAAAAGAGAAGATATTATTTGGATTATAGAAAAATGGGCTTTCAAAGATAAAACTCAAGCAATATAACAATAATTTGAAATTTGTATAGACTAAAACTTTAGTAATGAAGAAACATCAAGTTAATTTTGAGGAAAATTCATTGGTTTCATGTATTTCTCAAATAATTTTATTTTTCATATTATATATAACTCCATCATATAAAGAAAATCATCCATCAGAACATTTTTTGACAATAATAACATTTTTGTCAATTATTGGGTTTCGTATTTTTCTAATATTCATTGCAAAAAATACTATAAAGTATGAAAAACTAACAATTTTTGCAATATTACTTTCCTCGTTTTTTTGGTCTATTCTTTTTTTATTAGAACTTCTTTATGCAAGTGAACTGTCTCCAAAAATCTTCATGCTCCCAATACTTATTGTTGGTACTGGGGCTGCCGGTGCTTTCAGCATGTATAAAAGATTATCTTTAGTTATCTTAAATCTAACATTCCTAATAATACCTTCTATAATATATTCGTATTTTTTTTTCCCTGATTTTCCGATAATAATTTCTATTTCATTTCTGCTATTTTTTGCATTTATGGCTATCTATGCAAAAAAATATAATAGTACTTGGAATTTATTTCTTGAAGAGAAAAAGCTTAGCGAAGATAGAGCAAACAAACTAAGACAAAACAAAATTGAGCTTGAAGAAAATAATAAAACTTTAGGCAAAGCTCTTTCTGCTGCTAAGTTAGGAATGAAAACTAAAAGCGAATTTCTTGCCAAAATGAGCCATGAAATTAGGACTCCAATGAACGGAATTATAGGAGCTACAGAAATTCTCATTCACTCGAAACTTGATGATGAACAAAAAAATATGCTCTCAATTATCAATCGTTCAGGAAATTCACTATTAACTTTAATAAATGACATTTTAGATTTCTCAAAAATTGAAGCAGGAAAACTCGAAATCGAAAATTTCACTTTCAATCTTAGAGAGCTATTAGACAGTATTATCGACCAGTTCGCAATAAAAATAAATGAAAAAAAATTAGAATTAATCAGTCATATTTCAAGTGAAGTCCCGCAATTCATAATTGGCGACGAATCAAGATTAATGCAAATATTATTAAACCTTATCAGCAATGCCATAAAATTCACCCAAGAAGGTGATGTATTCATAAGAATTGAGCTTGAAAATATCCATATAAATACTGCATCTGTGCATTTTTTAATAGCCGATAGCGGCATAGGAATTCCAAAAGAAAAACTCGATTTAATTTTTGAATCTTTCACTCAGGCTGATGGTTCAACGAGCAGAAAATATGGAGGAACGGGATTAGGAACAACAATCTCTAAAATGCTGGTTGAATTAATGAATGGAAATATTTGGGTCGAAAGCCCAAATCCAAAATATGCCGAAAATGCAGATTATCCCGGATCGGTATTTCATTTTATCATTCCTTTCGGAATTAATTTCAGCGAAGACCACAATAAACAAATTTTACCTATTGATATTAGCAACAAAAAAGTAATTCTTGTTGATGATAATGAAACTAATTTATTTGTTTTGAGGGAAATATTAAAAACCTGGAATCTGAAATCTACTTGTTTTGAAGATCCAGAAGAAGCATTAGTTGAAATTGAAAAAGAAGAAAATAAAGGGAAGGGCTACGAACTGATGTTTTTAGATTATAATATGCCAAAAATAAATGGTTTTCAGTTGATTGAAAAACTAAAAACTAAAAATTTACACAAAACTTTAGACATTGTAATGCTTTCGTCCGACAATGTTTCGGTCAGCAAATCGAAATGTCATGAACTTAAGATATTTGAATGCACTTATAAACCAATTAAGCAATCTCGAATCTTTGAAATTTTAAAAAATCTTTATTGCACAACTGAAATTGTAAAGCCAATTGTAGTTGATGAAAACGTTGTTCCTTTAGCGATTAGAAAACCATTAAATATTTTGCTTGCGGAAGATAATCTTATCAACCAAAAAATTGCGGAAAAAATATTCGCCCGTTTAGATTATTCAATCACAATTGTTTCTAATGGCTTGGAAGCAGTCGAGAAAATGGAAGAAAACAATTATGATGTAATTTTTATGGACGTTCAAATGCCGGTAATGTCCGGAATTGATGCTACAAAAGAATTACGGCAAAAAAAATATGAAACAATTATAGTGGCACTCACTGCTAATGCAATGAAAGGAGATAGAGAAAAATGTATTGCTGCCGGAATGAACGATTATATTGTAAAACCGTTTAAAACAGAAAATATTGAAGTAATCGTAAACAAATGGTTTTAAGAATTATTTCAATTTTTTGATATTACTCCCAAGCTTTTTCCAGACAAAAGAATCATTTATCGATCGTTCCTCAAACAATTAATGATTTGAGTTTCAGTAAATTTGCAAGAAATTCGAAAGGCCTGCTTAGTCCTAATTTGCAGGATAGTATAAAGTATCCGCCAAATTCATTTTGACTTGATAGCCTTCTCCTGTGTTCATGTTCCCAATAAGATTGACACCATATTGAGGATAATAAACTTGTCCCAAACCATTTTTTACAATTTCAATATTTAAGTCAATTGAACTAAGCATAGTAGAAATCGGAGCGGAATTGTTTCGAAGATAACCCAAATAGCTCCAGCCAAGTGGTATATTTATGGCTGTGTTTTCAGGAATAGCAGCATTTCCTTCAATTTCAATAATCTGAGATGAATTTGTTTTAATCTGATATCCCTCGCCAAGAATAAGATTTCCTATTAGGTTTACACCAAATTGTGGATAATAAACACTACCCAAACCATTTTTTACTATAACAACTTCTGAAACAATAGAACTAAAAATCGATTCAACATCAGAATAGAAGGGTTCAATATAAGTAGAAAAAATGCTCCAACCGGACACTAAATTTATAGTTTGAATATCTGAACTGCTTGCAATTAGAGAGCTTAGTCCGCTAATTCCATTTATTGCATATGTGTTAGTATTCAAATATCCGGAAGTAAAATATGAAGCCTCTGCAAGGTATTCTTCACCCTCAGAAACATCAAATAATTTCCATTTAAAAATTTCGCCATTTACAAAACCATCATTGCCGAGATATTCGCCCCAAGCGGTGATCGCATCAGTTGAGCCTTGCCAAATATAATAACCTCCACAAGCTATAGTTCCGAGCGAATCAAAAAATACTCCAATATAATCTCCATTTGAAATTTGAACGCCATCTATAGTAATTGGAATTGTGTTTTGAATCAGAATAGTGTGATTGTTACCGGTATTCGAATATGTCCAATTAGGAGAATATGTAGTAACAGTAAGCGAAGCAAGAGCACTAATTCCATTTATTTGAAAAGTATTAGTATTTGGAAATCCTGTAGTTTGATAACTTGCTTCTGCAATATATTCTGTAGAAGTAGATTCGTCCCATATTTTCCAAACAAATTCTTCGCCTGCAATAAATCCATCGTTTCCCAGATATTCGCCCCAGGCAGTAATTGCATCGTTTGCTCCAGCCCACATCAAATATCCGGCACAAGCCAAATTGCCAAGCGAATCGTAAAACACTCCAATATAATCTCCAGCATCAACCGGAATATTGTTTATTGAAATTTCTATGGTATTAGCGAGCAAAATTGTATGATTGCTTCCTGTATTAGTGAATGTCCAAAGTGGAGAATTCAAAATGTTTTGTCCTTCGGGAACAACAACAGTTACTGTTTCGATACACAAATTATAATCTGAAACTGTAACAGTATAGCTTCCTGCCGAAATATTTTCTATATTTTGGGATGTTTCGCCATTCGACCACAAAAATGTAAATGGGAAAAAACCGCCGGAAACACTTATATCAATTCCGCCATCGTTTCCTCCAAAATTTGTAATTTCATTTACATTAAACGTCAAACTCAATTCTAATGGTTGAGAAATTGCAATATTTTCTGATACAGAAATAGAATTATTATCAGTAACTGTAATGAAATAATTTCCGGCAACCAGATTTGAAATATCTTCTAAGCCAGATGAAAAGCCATTGGGACCACTCCATTGGTATGAAAACGGTGGAATCCCACCAACTACAATTAAATCTATGGCTCCATCGGCGTTTCCAAAACAAGAAACTTGCGATGATGAATATGTTATTATAGGAGCATTATTTATTACGTTTATATTGTAATCTTCTACTTCGCCATAGCTTGTTGATCCACAAGCAGAAAAGGTTCCGGTATATGAGATTCTAACTCTCATTTTTGTATTTCCTAAAATAGCATCAGTCGGTACAGAAATGCTTCCGCTAAAAGAAGTAAATCCACCGGATATTGTGATTGTTTCGTTCGTATCATCAAAATCGTAATCCTGATTCCAATCTATCCAAACACCACATTGGTCACCAGAATATGGACTTCCGTTTGTAATAGTTATAGCGTAAGAATTATTTATTTCTAAATCGGTCGAAATAGTCGAAAAATCTGTGTAACCACCAGTACCACAAGCCGAAGAATTGCTGATAGTATTCAAATTCACATTGCTAATATATTCATCGCACTGCAAGCTTCCGGAAACACAATATGGCGAGTTCGAAGGAGTAATTCCAATTATTGCACCCTGATCAAAAGTAAAATTATAAGAACTGGGACTTAAACTCGACAAGTAGAAATATCCATCGTAAGATCCGCTCCAGCCAAAATTGAAATGAAAATATTCTGTTCCCTGATAGCCATCGCAAACAAAGGCATGTCCTGCTGTATTTCCAGAATCTTCGCCTCTGTAATAAACTGGTCTTGAGGCATCTAATTCGGCAACAATAGCAGTTTTCCAATCTGCGTCAGTATAATTACTTTTCATTATCATTTGTGCAGATGAGGAATAATTAAAATAATTTACAAAAGCTCCAACAGCGCTAAGCGAAGGAGCACCGGAGCCATCAGTCCCAAAATCCATATCCACTGAAACAGCACAATCGTAGAGCAGATTGGCAATCGCCGAATTGCTGGAATTAATGCTATTTGGCATTGCCGCCCAATTGTAGCTTGAATTTGCAAAATTAACTGACTGTAAGCCATAGTCGGCGTGTGTGTATGAATAAGAACCTGTTCCTTGTGCCGGGTGTGCATGATATTTCATTATTTGCCCCATAGTTGTAGCAACACAACCCGCAAAAACATGACCACATGCATACCATGGAGCTACTGCATCTGTCGGGCAGCTTTCGTTGTAGTAGCAATCCTGATTCCATGTTGTGCTAAGCAGTGGCGAAACCGCAGTTGTGCTTTTTGCAATTCCTCCATTTCTTGTTGAATATTCTTGCCAGGCTTCGGTAATTTCTTGCGGAACAACTGTAATTTTTTCTTTTATGAAAACTATTTGTTTTTTGTAACTGTCAATAATCCAGCCGAATGCCGGAGGAGGATTGTTATTTTCGTATTTGCCTTTTGCAGAATAACCTAAAATTGGTATGGTTTTATCTTCGGCAGAAACTATGACAAATCCATCGTTTTCGAAATTGAAAATATAAATTAAAGTTTGCTGGATTTTATGGTTTTGTGAATTCGATTTTAATATAAATTCATTTTTTATGGAAACGGTTGCAGCTTTGTCAGAATTACATTCCAGCTTGTTTTGATAGTGAAAGTTTTTGGCTACCTCTCTCGCTTTGTTAATATTAACTTCTTTTGCAATTGCTTTTGAAGCAAAAAATATAAGTGTTATTGATATAAAATAAATATATAATCTGTTCATATTTCAATTTTAAATTAGAATTGAATTACGCAATATTAGTTGAAAAGTTAGTAAATATAACTTTTTGTATAATATTTAACTTTTTACCCTATTTGAATAAATCAAAATCAATCAATCTTCAATTTTTAATGAAAATTTCTATGGCACCGCATCATGCCCATGTCCACCCCAAGGATTGCAGGAAACTATTCTTTTTAATGCAAGCCAGCCTCCTTTAAAAGGACCATGTTTTTTTATTGCTTGAATACTGTATGTTGAACAAGTTGGCGTATATCGGCAAGCAGCTGGAGTAATAGGAGAAATAAAATATTGATAAAATTTTACTAATCCTATAAAAAACTTACTTAATATCAATTTTATAAACCTTAAAATCATATTTTATCAACTTACGAAAAAAGAAATTTGTGCAAAGTTGTTCGTTTCTATTTTAGCAAACAAAAATATTTCTCAATTTTAGCAAATGTTATTTTGAAACAAATTGCAACTATTCAAAAATCTGCTCGATATTTATCAGGACAATTTTCAATAACAAAAAGTTTATATCTTTGCCGCCTGAAATTTTTTGGTGGTAATTAGATTTACTACAAGCCATTCGTTGAATGGTTTTTTTTTGTAAAAAAATACAATGATTTGTAAAAAAATAAATATCATTAAATGATAATAAATAATAAAATGAATGTTTCGATAGAACCTGATTATATTTTTGAAACAAGCTGGGAGGTTTGCAACAAAATTGGAGGAATCCATACAGTATTATCAACAAAAGCAAAAACTATTAAAAACAAATTTGAAGATAAATATATCGTAATTGGTCCTGATATTTGGAGAGAAACATCTGAAAATCCGGAATTTAGCGAAGAATATGCTTTATTTTCTGATTGGAAAGAACAAGCACTTTCCGAAGGTTTGAGAATTAAAATCGGACGTTGGAATATTGCAGGAAATCCGATTGCTATTCTTGTAGATTTTACAACTTTCATAAGTGAAAAAAACGAAATATTTAAATCATTTTGGGAAAAATATAATTTAGATTCAATTTCGGGCGGCTGGGATTATATAGAATCTGCCCTATTTGGCTATGCTAGTGCAAAAGTAATCGAAAGTTTTACGAACTATTATATCGATGCTTCTACAAAAATAATTGCTCATTTTCATGAATGGATGACTGGTACCGGTGTTTTATATTTAAAAGACAAATTGCCACAAATTGCCACGGTTTTTACAACTCATGCCACAGTAATAGGGCGTTCAATTGCAGGTAATGGTTTCCCTCTTTACGAGAACTTGAACCAACTTAATGGAGACCATAAAGCAAAAGAATTTAATATAATCTCTAAACAATCGCTGGAAAAAACTGCTGCAAAACTTGCAGATTCTTTCACTACTGTAAGCGATTTGACAGGAAAAGAATGTAAACAGTTTTTGGGTAGAAAAGTAGATATTGTTACACCAAATGGTTTTGAAGACGATTTTGTTCCTACGGCAGAAAATTTTGGACAAAAGAGAAATCAAGCTAAAGAAAAATTTGCTGAAGTGGCTTCGGCTGTTTTAAATGAAAATATTCCAGAAGATTCATTTTTTATTGGAATAAGCGGAAGATATGAATTTAAAAATAAAGGAATCGACCTTTTTATCAAAGCACTTGGTGAGATTAAAAAATCGAAAAACGTAAAAAGAAAAACTATTGCATTTGTTTTGATTCCTGCGAATCATTATGGTGCCGATAAGTTGTTGGTTCAAAAATTGGCAAATAAAAATACAGATATTCAAATTTCAGAAAATTATCTTACTCATAAACTTCACGACAAAGATTACGATCCGGTTTTACATGAAATTTCGAAATCACAAATTGATAATGGCGAAGATTCAAGCTTAAAAATAATTTTTGTTCCATCTTATTTAAATGGCTCCGATGGTATTTTTAATATGTCCTATTTTGATTTGTTGATAGGATTAGACTTAACAATTTTTCCATCCTACTACGAGCCTTGGGGCTATACACCTCTCGAAAGTCTTTGTTTTTCGGTGCCAACCATAACAACTACTCTTGCCGGTTTCGGACTTTGGGTAAACGATTATTATTCGGCGAAACATAGCGGAATTACTGTGATAAATCGTAATGATAGTAACGACAATGAAGTTGTAGAAAAAATTGCTGAAAAAATTCTTTATTTCAGAGATATATCAGACCAATCAAAAAAAGAAGCAAACATAAATGCCTTTGATGTTTCACGAATTGCCTTATGGAAAAATCTTATAAAATATTATTTTGAAGCCTATTCAGTTGCTTTAGAGAAAATTACAAGCAGAAAAGAAATGATTAAAATTGCAAGAAAAAATGATAGAATCACCGGATATGTAAAGCGTCATAAATCGAACAAGCCGGTTTGGAAAAAACTTATAGTAAAATCGCATATCCCGAAAAAGTTGGCAGAACTTTCAGAACTTTCTAAAAACCTATGGTGGTCTTGGGATTATGAAGCTCAAGAATTATTCGAATATATAGATGAGAAACTTTGGCAGAAATGCGAAAAAAATCCACTTATTTTGCTTGAAGAAATTCCTTATGAACGACTGAAGGAGCTTGAAAATGATGATGCTTTTATACTAAAATATGAATCAGTAATTTCGAGATTTACTGAATACTTAAACATAAAACCAAGCCCTGATAGCAAAAGAATTGCATATTTCAGTATGGAATATGGGCTTCACAATTCTTTGAAAATATTTTCGGGCGGACTCGGTATTTTGGCGGGCGATTACTTAAAAGAAGCCAGCGATACAAACGTAAATATGACAGCCATTGGATTGCTTTACAGATATGGATATTTTGGTCAGAAAATTTCGCTTCACGGCGAACAAATTGTAAATTATCATCCACAGCATTTTTCGCATCTACCAATAATTCCTGTAAAAGACGAAAACGGAAACTGGAAAAAAATAAGTGTTGCTTTTCCGGGCAGAAATATTTATGCGAAAATATGGCAAGTAAATATTGGCAGAATAAAATTGTATTTGCTTGATACAGATATTATTGAAAACTACGACGATGATAAAAAAATCACACATCATCTGTATGGCGGCGACAACGAATTTCGATTTATGCAAGAAATGTTGCTCGGAATAGGCGGAATGCGAGCATTAAATACTATAAATATTCAGAACGACATTTATCACTGCAATGAAGGGCATGCTGCATTTATTGGATTAGAAAGATTGAAATATTACATAAACGAGAAAAAGCTAACTTTTGCAGAATCGGTCGAAATTGTGCGTGCTTCAACATTGTTTACTACACACACACCCGTACCTGCCGGGCACGATTCTTTCCCCGAAGATTTGGTAAGAACCTATATGTCGCACTATCCGGCACGATTACAAATTGATTGGGAAACTTTTATGAATCTTGGTAAAATTAATTCTCAAGACCAGAACGAAAAATTTTCTATGAGTTATCTTGCAGCGAATCTTTCGCAGGAAATAAACGGAGTAAGTCGCCTGCATGGCGAGGTTTCGCAAAAAATGTTTAATCCGCTCTGGGATGGATATTACCCCGAAGAACTGGCACTTTCCTATGTTACAAACGGAGTTCATTATCAGACGTGGACAGCCAAAGAATGGCAAAAACTCTATTCCGAAAATTTTGAAAACGATTTTTTGAGTAATCAATCCGACCCAAAATTTTGGAGTAAAATTCATAATGTTGATGATCGGAAAATTTGGGAAATTCGTTCACTGTTAAGAAAAAAACTTATTGAACACGCAAAAAGTAAGATAAATAGAAATTGGACAATTAGGCACGAAAATCCACAAAAAATCCTTGAAGTTCTAAATAAAATGAACGACAAAGTATTGACTATTGGTTTTGCCCGCCGTTTTGCAACCTATAAAAGAGGAACACTTTTGTTTAAAAATATTGAAAGGCTTTCTCAAATAGTAAACAATCCGAAAATGCCTGTTCAGATCATATTTGCCGGAAAAGCCCATCCGAACGACGGTGGTGGCCAGGATCTTATAAAAAGAATTGTTGAAGTTTCTCGCCGTCCCGAATTTCTTGGGAAAATTCTGTTCCTTGAAAACTACGATATAGAGCTAGCCAAAAAACTTGTACAAGGTGTTGATATATGGTTAAATACGCCAACCCGACCTTTGGAAGCTTCCGGCACAAGCGGAATGAAAGCAATCATGAACGGAGTAATGAACTTTAGTGTTCTCGATGGTTGGTGGGTCGAAGGATTTAGAGAAAATGCAGGCTGGGCTGTTCCTGAAGAAAGAATTTACGCTGACCAGAATTTGCAGGACGAATTAGATGTTGAAACAATCTATAGGATTTTTGAAGACGATTTAATTCCTCTTTTTTACGAAAGGAATGAAAACAATATTCCTGAAAAGTGGATAAATCGTATTAAAAATTCTATTGCACAAATTGCTCCTGAATTCACAACCAAAAGAATGATAGACGATTATCAATCTCGATTTTACGAAAAGTTGTATGAACGAAGCAATAAGCTAAAAATCAACGATTTTGAATTAGCTTATGATATTTCTGTATGGAAAAAACGAATTGAAAAAGTTTGGGATAAAATACAAATTGAAAGTATAAGTTTGCCAGACACAAATAAAGCTCCCTTGGTTCCCGACCAGCAATATAGCTGCAAAGTAGAATTAAAAACTCCCGGACTGTCGGCTCAGGATATTGGTTTAGAAATTGTTGTTGCTGAAATGGATACGGATAATGAAGTTCAATCGATTAATACACAGGAATTTGAATATATCAATTCTGAAAATTCTATTAATTATTATGAACTGAAAATCTCTCCAAAAAAATCGGGGATGTTAAATTTTGGGATTAGAATATTTCCTAAAAATGAATTACTCCCACACAGACAAGATTTTAGCACTGTTCGGTGGATTTAAAATTTATAAAAACTATTTCCCGCAATAAGTTTGAATAAAACTGGCTGCTGCTGAATATCCAAGTTGATAGGCTTTTTGCAGATCCTGGCATCCATCAGTGTTTTTACCTGAGTTTATTTTTGCTAAGCCTCTATTGAAATACGCCATTTTGAAATTTGGTTTTAGTGAAATTGCTTTTGAAAAATCGTTGATGGAATTATCATAATCTTTCAGGTTTAATTTCACTACTCCTCGATTCATGAAAAATTCTGCCGAATGAGAATTTAATTCTATTGCTTGATTCATATCAATTAGAGCTTCTTCAAATTTCCCCGATTTTGCTAACAAAAGTCCTCGTTGAGTATAAGCATCGGCAAATGTAGGCCGAAGCTCAATAACTTTTGTATAATCAAGAATTGCTTCAGCGATTTTATTAAACTTGCTATATGCATCAGCTCGATTATAATATCCTTGCAAAAATTCCGGGCTCATCTGTAAGCTAAAATTAAAATCGGAAATTGCTTTATCGAAAAGTTTTAAATTGGTATATGAAATTCCCCGATTATTATAGGCAAAAACCGATGTTCGATTCAGACGAATAGCTTCGGTATAATCGGAAACTGCTTTTTTATTTTTGCCTAAATCGGAATTTGCTAATCCCCGATTGTTCCATCCAACCGACGATTCTGGATATTTCTCAACTACATCTGTAAATAAAGTGATGCTATCTTTCCAGACATCGTTTCTGACAAAAGTAATTGAAAGTAAAACTACCGAATACAATATCAAAATGGTAATCATGGCATTTTTAAGTTTCGGCTTTTTTTCTAATGTTTTCATAAAATAGAAAGCAAAAATCAGAAATGCACCTATTGAAGGAATGTAAACATATCTGTCTGCCATGATAAAATCGCGCAAGGGTAGCAATTGTAAAACCAAAATAATATTGATGACAAAAAACAAAATGCCAAAAGAAATTATTTTGTTACGCTTGAGCGAATTCCAAAAACTATATAAAATGCCAAGCACAGGAATTATATATAATCCATAGGCAAAAAGTGAAATAGTGCCTGCACTTTTCGGATATGGATAAAAAGCAGAAAGTTTGAAAGGAAATACCAATTTCAAAATGTAATGAGTGAAAGCAAGACTTGCATAAACAATCTGTTCGATAAAACTACCGGAGTTTTTATCTTCGAAAAATTCGCCTGTGCGGCTCGAATAAATTGTAACAATCCCGAGAATTGCTGATAAAACTACAAATGGTATTTTTTCAATAATAACTTTGCTGGAAAACAATTTACGGTTTAAGAAAAAATCAATTGCCACCAAAGTTATTGATAATGTAACTGCCTGTTCTTTAGCTCCGAAAGATAGTAGAAAAAACAAAAGTGAAAAAACATAAAATTTCATTTTCCTCTTGGAGACAAATTTCAGATAGGCAATCAGTGAGGCCAGAAAAAAACTTGTATATAGCACAACTTTAATGGCTGAAACCCAGGCAACCGATTCAACGTGCATAGCATGGACAGCGAAAAGCAAGGTGGCGATAAGGGAAATTTCAATAGCATTGCGTTTAAAAATATTTCGCAACAATAAAAGCAAAAACCAGAACACTAAAACAGAATTTATCAAATGCAAAAGTACATTTACTGTATGATAAAGAGTTGGATTTAGTTTTCCAATTTGATATACCGAAGCCAAAACTATAGTAGTAACAGGGCTGTATTGTCCTTTGAAAAAATCAGTGAAAATAGCCTTAACATTTTCTGTTTCAAGGCTTTTAATATAGTGGTTGTTTTCTACATACCAATCGTCGTCCCAACGCACAAAATCGTTGTTCATAGCTGGCATGTATGCAATGAAAGTTGCAGCAATAATCGCAAATAAAAAATAATAATGTTTCTTATTCAACTTATAATTTTCAGTTTTGGCTGGTTTTTTACTGTGTATATGTTTGGTTTTCTTTTTCATCAGTATATTTTCGAAATCTCATTTTTTGTACTTTCCGGAATAAAAATAATAAATAATTCTGAATACGTCAATCACCATTAAAAATCCATGTTTCAGGACTTTAACACTCGAAGATTCATTGCAACGTAAGTTTACCGGCAACCTTTTTATATCGAAATTTCTTTTCAAAGCAATATAAAGTAATTCAACATCGAAAGCAAAACCATTGATTTTATTCACTGAAAAAATATCAAAGGCAACATTTCGTCTAAATCCTTTCATTCCGCATTGAGTATCGAACCAGCCACCTGTAATGAATCGTCCAACGATGAATGAAAAAATATCGCTACCGATTTTTCGGGTTTTGCTTATTTCTGTAAAATAGCTCGATTCGGGCAGGGTTCTATCTCCAACAACCATATCAAATTCTTTAAAATCGAGATAGTATAAAAACTTCTGAAACGAGTCGAATTGAAATGGAATATCGGCATCGGTAAAAATAAGGAATTCGCCTTTTGAATTTAAAATTCCCTTACGAACGGCTGCTCCTTTGCCTAGATTTTTTTCATTTTTTAGAAAAATGCAATTGTGCTTTTCGGCAATACTTTTACTTATGTCAGCATCTGCCGAACCATCGTCAACAATTATTATTTCATAATCTGTTTTAATAGTTGCTAAATATTTTATAAATCCGGGCAGTTCAGCTAATAAATTTTTTGAGCAATTATATGATGGTAAAATTATACTTAGCATTCTTAGAAATTATATTAATTCATTTATGCTTAATTATTCATATACTCAATTACTGTGTAAAATCCATTAAACCATTCAATACAGTTCTCTAATGACAAAGAAATATATTCATTATCTGTATTTTCTAAAGTTTTAATAATTCCTTTTCTTCGATCCACGAGTCTCTTACAATTTAAATCCAATACATTAATAGTATCCTGTGCATCATTTTCATTTTCATCAAAAGGCATTATTCTTCCGTTTCGTGCATAAATAAAACGATTTTGACAATTCTCTTGCAAAGGGGATATAAAATTGATAAAATAATTTGTTTCTTTTTTATGCCCACAAGAATCAGTATGCTGACAAGAAGCCAATAAATTGCCGTAATTAAATGTCTCTATAGGAAAATTGTGCCTGTCTTTTATATGTTCAACATGACAACTATTACCATTATTTGTAACTGCTATCTCACAATAACAACACATTTGATTTTGTTCATCAATTAGAGTTTTTCTTAATTCCTGATAAATTTCTGTTCCAGAAAAAGTATTCCAATTAGAGTTGGGATTTTGTCTTTTCCAGTTACTCAAAGATAATAATTCAGAGTCTTTTACAATATGCCTCATATTACTATCTCTTTTTTTCTTATTAACATTTCAGCTCTTAAAATATCAGAATCGCTTTTTAAGTATTTTTTTAATTCTTTCAGTACTTTTTTCGCATCATCAATTTTATTTCTTTCAATAAGTTCAAATAGATTATTTAGATTCTTTTTTGTTTCCGAGGGTCTGGCATCTTGGTCCATAATTAATTCAACAACTCTGTCAACTGACATTCCAAAAGATTCTTCTGGTTTTTTATATGTCATAATATTGTCCTCATTTTGGAGCAAAAATATGTTGTCAGGATTGACATGACTTATAACTAATGGTGAATGTGTAGTAATAAAAAATTGACAATTGGGAAATAATTTGGTTAGTCTCGGAATGATTAATCTTTGCCAAGCAGGGTGAAGATGCAAATCAACTTCGTCAATTAGGATAATCCCATCTCCCAGTAGAGGTTCTTTGCTAAATGGATTTGCAATAGATAACCTGCGGGCAATGTCCCCAATCAAGGCAATTAGATTTTTTTCTCCATCGGAAAGTTGCTCTAAATTAAATGTTTCACCATTTTTGTCAACAAGCATGTGTGGTCTTGGAATTCTTTTTATTCTTAAATTTGAATATTCCTGAATGAAATTTTCAATTGTTTTTGTAACAATGTGGATTTCCCTTCCTTCATTTTTAGTTGCAACATTTTGTCGAGCAGCATCACTTTTTATAATTTGTTCAATGTCTTTTAAAAATATTTTTGTCAAGCTATCCCATTCATTTTTGTTTTTCGCCAATGTTGGGTTGTATTCTTTAAATAGGTTTTCAATATCTCTTTTCCCTTTATCACTCATCCACCATAGGCTTATTAAAACAGAAAATTGAAGCGCCTCCCAAATAAACAAAATTAAATTTTTTTGTTCATTTTTTAAATCCGTTTCATAAAACAAGGTTTTTATTTGTTCAAAAATCCTTTCGATAATTTGACGTGGAAACTTTTCAAATTCAATTAAATTATCCCTTCTTAAATCTGATAAAGAATTCATTTTATGTAAAAGATATTCAATATCATGTAGAATTTTATCTAAACGATGCTCTTTTTGAAATTTAAATTCTATCGAATGAAGTAAATCAATTAATTCGTTGAACAGGTATCGTGGTTCTTCAAAAATTAATTCCTCCCTTTTAAAACGTTTTGTTATATATTTGTATTCATCATATTCTGATGTGATTTTTTCAATATACGAAAGAATATTTTCTGTTCTTCTTTTTAACCATTTTCTATTATTTACCATCCACTTAGTTCTTGAACCCAATTTTTCATTTAAAATGTCATCTTGCATTCTGAACCATTCAAAAAATGATTGAAAGTTGGCTTTTCCACCAATAGCATTGTCATAAACGTCTAATAAATAAAAGTTTTCTTTATTGGAAATTTCTGGTGAAATATCTTTTACAACTCTATTGACTGGATAATAAGCAATAACGGGTAAAGAATTATCTCTTTTTAATTTATCTCTATAATATTCAGCTAATTTCGAAACTTGCGATAATTCAGATTTCTCTTTTATTGTTTCTCCTTTTTGAACTTTTATTAATTTCCAATTATATAGTAGATTGTTTTCTTTTACCAAGGTTTCAAAAAAAGAGAATGATGCATCATTTCTAATATCATTTTCTGAAATGTGCTTCCCTGAAACATTTTCTCTTTGAATTCTATTGATTAACCATGAAAGAGAAACTATTAAAGCGTCAAGAATTGTTGTTTTTCCAGAACCATTAACACCAATAAAAACATTTAGTGATGAATCTAATTCAAAATCCATGTTTTTTATGCTTCTATAATTGGTGATTATAATTTTCTGTATTTTCATTTCTTAATTCTTATATCAATATTTTTTCTCAAAATTAGCACATCTTTTATAAATGAGAAAAGTTTCTTAGGATTACACCTTTAGTAGTTTGGATTTAATCGCCAAAAAATTCAATAACATCATTCTGGTCAATTCCCCTATAACCAACTTTGCCTATCATTTTCCCATCTTCTACATAATATATTGCAGGCAATTGTTTTCCGCTTTGGCTAAAAAAATCAATCATAGGGATAAATGTATAAGGGTATTTTTTCGATTCGCTTTCGGTCCAAAACGATTCAATATTTTCTTCTTTCCCATAAAAAATATAGAATATCGGAAGATCGTTTTCTAAATTGTTGTCGATTATTGATATTTTTTTTGCTGCCATTTTGCAGAATTTACACTTCAGACTATAAAAACATACTAAAGCTTTGCTATTGTCAATTTTCAAATTGTCGGGATTGTTTTTGAAATCCTGGAAATATTCAGTGTTAAGAGTTCTGTTTTCAAGCACTTGCATTTTCTGAGGATAAACAAAATCGGGCGGCGTAAGAATAGTTGGCACAGAAAACGTAGCAATAAAAACTACTATAGAAATCAACTTTTGAAATTTGAAATTCCATTCTGTGTTATAAAAAATAAGGAAAATTGTAGCCCCAATAAGGATAAAATTCTTAAATATTGATTCAATAGGTGAAAGCTTTAAGTATTCGCCAAAGCAATTACAGTTTGTCATTTCTGCAGAAAAAATAGCAAAATAGATTAATACAAAAGTAAAAGCTGCCAGTAGTATTAAGTTTAGCCGGAGAATTTGTTTAGAAAAGATATTTATTATTAAAATTAATCCAATAAAAAATTCGGTAGAAATTATTAGTCTGGCAAAAACTGTTGCAAAATGCCAATTAGGAATTCCATTTTCAAAAACAAATAATTCAAAATATTCAATTGGGAAAAGTTTTGCATAAGCAGAATATAGGAAAACTAAACCTACAACAGTCCTAAGAACATGGGGTATTATTTTTATCATATATAAATTTCAAAATTATTGAAAAGTTTATAAAAAAAGGAAAGGCATTAATAAAATGCCTTTCCTTTAAAAATTTTAGTAAATTAAGAAATTATTCAATTTCACACTCTACTTTTGTGATTATACCCAAAAAATCCATTTCTATATCTCCTTCGTCACACCAATCTTCAGCATCGCCTTTACTGCTATGTTCTGCTGTAGCTTCAACAGACTCTCCTTCAACACCATCTACACTGGTTGTACATACACATGTGTAATCTTTACTACACGAAGACATTGCGAAAACAAATCCGCAGGCAAAAATAAATGTTAATACTTTTTTCATTATATAAATTTGTTAATTAAAAAAAAGCAAAGATATAATCTTTGCTGGTTTTAGAGAATTTTTTTGTTTTTTTTTGAGCTAAATTGTTAATATTTTTACAAAAGAATAATGTTTGGCAATTTTTATATTTGCAACTTATTTTTCAATTTAAAAACTTTGATGGAAAACAAACAAAAAGTTGCTTTTTATACACTTGGCTGTAAGCTGAATTTTTCGGAAACTTCAACAATTTCAAGACTGTTCAATAGTGAAATATATGATAGTGTTTCGTTTGATTCTCAGGCAGATATTGTAGTAATAAACACTTGCACTGTTACAGCTACTGCCGACAAAAAATGTCGCCAAATAATTAGAAAAGCTATTAAAACTTCACCTTATGGAATCATAGTTGTAATTGGTTGTTATGCCCAGCTAAAACCTAATCAAATTGCAAAAATCGAAGGTGTTGATATTATTTTAGGCACAAACGAAAAATTGAATATTATAGAATATCTTCAGAAATATGAAAAACAGCAATCGGCAAATATTCATTCGTGCGAAACAAATGAAATAAGCGAAATTTTTCCGGCTTATTCTATTGCCGACAGAACACGTTCGTTTTTGAAAATCCAGGATGGTTGCAATTATGAATGTTCGTATTGTACTATTCCGATGGCAAGGGGAAAAAGTAGGAATGTTTCTATTGATAAAATTATAGAACAAGTTCGGAATATTGCTATGGCAGACGTAAAAGAAATAGTTTTGACCGGAGTAAATATTGGAGATTTTGGGTATAGCTCTAATGAGACTTTTTTGGAACTTATTAAAAAACTCGACGATATTTCAGGAATAGAACGGTACAGAATTTCTTCTATAGAGCCAAATTTATTGACTGATGAAATCATTGAATTTGTTGGAAAATCGAAAAAGTTTGTGCCACATTTTCATATTCCGCTACAGTCGGGCTCCGATAGCATTTTGAAACTTATGAGCCGGCGATATAATACTCAGCTTTTTTCAAAGCGGGTTGAAAAAATTAATAATACGATTGAAAATGTATGTATTGGTGTTGATGTTATTGTAGGATTTCCTTCGGAAGAGGAAGCGGAATTTTTGGAAACTTTCAACTATCTGCGAGATTTGAATATTTCTTATTTGCATGTTTTTTCATATTCCGAAAGAGAAAATACTAAGTCTGTAGATTTGCCCGGAAAAGTATCAAAGGCTGATATCCAGAGGCGTAGTAAAGCATTGCATAATCTTTCTGCAACCAAAAAACTTAACTTTTATAATAAAAACCTCGGGACTAAAAAACTTGTATTATTTGAAAATCATACCTTAAACAAAAAGCTATTTGGTTTTACTGAAAATTATGTAAAGCTGGAAATAGATTTTGACGAAAAATACAAAAACCAGCTCATTAATTTTGAGCTTCAGAACATTAATAAAAACGGAAATGTAGAAGGGAAAATTATTGAAAATTAGGGTTTTAAATCTCACCTCTTTTTTTGGTAAAACTTTAGTATTAAATCAAAAAAGGATTGGTCTTTTTTTCGTAAGCTATAGAAGTATTGTTGCCATGTCCCGATAAAACCTCAACATTTTCGGGGAGATTCAAAAGCTTAGTTTTTATGCTGTGAATGAGCGTATCGTAGTCTCCACCAGGCAAATCGGTTCTGCCAATACTTCCATTGAAAAGCACATCGCCTACAATCACAAATTCCTGACTTTTTGAATAAAAAGCAAGGCTGCCGGGAGAATGCCCGGGAACATGAAATATTTCAAGAGATGAATTGCCAAATTTAATTTCGTCAATCTCGTTCAAGTAATTATCAATTGTGGGAGCATCGTTAAAACTGAATCCAAAAAGTTCTGCATATTCATTGGTACTGCAAACAATTGGTTCGTCCAGTTTGTGAGCTTCAAAAGGGATATTGTATTTTCCCCTCAAAAAATTCACTCCGAGCAAATGGTCGATGTGCCCATGAGTATTCACCAATTTCACAGGTTTCAAATTGTTATTTTCAATAAAGGAAACTAAGTTTTCTTTTTCCGAATTGTCATAACAGCCGGCATCAATAATTATGCACTCTTTAGTTTCATCGAAAAGCACAAAAGTATTTTCTTGAAACCCATTAAAAACGAAGGTTTTTATATTTATCATAATGTATAATTTGTTTTTAAAATTTGCAATTATAAGAAAATACTCATAAAAATAGATTGTAAATTCATATTTTCAATTCATCCTACTCCCTCGTATCAAAAGCATCCCGCAAGCCATTCCCAACAATTGTAAATGCCAGAACCATCAGCATAATTGCAATTCCGGGCAAAATTGCCAGATAAGCTTTATCGAGAATTATATATCCGTAATGGTCTTTTATGATTGAGCCCCATGAAGGAACCGGTGGCTGAACGCCAATTCCGAGAAAACTCATTCCTGCTTCAACTAAAATTGCTGATGCAAAATTTGATACAGCAATTATTATTACCGGGCTCATAGCATTTGGTAAAATATGTTTGAAAATGATTCGGAAATTTCTGTAACCTAAAGCTCTGCATGCTTCTATATATTCTTTTTCTTTCAGGCTCATTACCTGTCCTCGAACTACACGTGCCACTTCTACCCACATTGTAAGCCCCACTGCTATAAAAACCTGCCAAAATCCTTTGCCGAGCGACATTGTTATAGCAATCACAAGCAGAAGAGTTGGTATCGACCAAATAACATTTATGAGCCACATAATAAAAGCATCTACCCTCCCTCCGAAATATCCGGCAATTGCACCAAGCGAAATTCCAATAATGAGCGATATCGCCACAGCTATAAATCCAACTGCTAAAGAAATTCGCATACCCAAAATCAAACGGCTCAGAAAATCTCTCCCAAACCTATCAGTACCGAGCAAAAATCTTTTTTCTTCAATATTATTTTCTAAAAGAATTTTCTGTAGCTGGCTTATAGGTTTTGTGTGTTTTTTATTTTCAATATCGAAAAAAATACAATTTCCGTTTACATCTGTCTCAATATTTTTTTTAAAAGAAATTGGATATAAAACATCTGCTACATAAAATTCCTTCTTAAAACTTGTATCTTGGTCGGGCGAATATTCAGAGACGATAATTTTATGGTCTTCGAAATAATAGCTATTCATCGAAATATCGATGTATTCTTGATTTTTGCCAAAAAACATTTTTGAAAAAAATCCTTTACTTTCAATAGCTTCATTTTTTCTTAGGCGAAGAATTTTTACTTCAAATCCGGGCTTTTTAGTGGCAAGCTCTATAATTTGTCTATTTGCATTTTCTAGATTGTCGGGCACTATAAAATATGCAAACAGAGCAGTAATTATTGAAAAAATAATAAAAATCAAACTACCCATTGCAAGCTTATTTTTTCTAAATTTAAGCCAGGCAAGGTATTTTAAAGATTGATTTTTATTTTTCAATTACGAAATCTCAACAGGGTTTTGTACTTTTTGTTTTAGTAGAGCATAATCAAGAACATCAATAATTGTATCAACATAGATAAAATCTAAGCCTTTCAAATAGATCTCATTTATCTCTTCAATATCTCTTTTGTTGTCTTTCGACAAAATGATTTCTTTAATTTTTGCTCTTTTTGCTGCAAGGATTTTCTCTTTGATTCCTCCTACAGGCAGAACTTTTCCTTTCAGGGTTATTTCGCCTGTCATTGCTAAACCATGCTTAACTTTTCGCTGTGTAAAAGCAGATGCCATAGAAGTTACCATAGTTACTCCGGCCGATGGTCCATCTTTAGGGGTTGCACCTTCCGGAACATGAAGATGAACATTCCATTTGCTAAAAATATCTTGCTTCAGACCGAGATGGCTCGCATTAGATTTAAGATATTCGAGTGCAATAATTGCAGATTCTTTCATCACATCGCCCAAGTTTCCTGTGATTGTAAGTTTTTCCTTGCCTTTGCTCAGGCTTGTTTCAACGAAAAGAATTTTGCCGCCAACAGCCGTCCAGGCCAAACCTGTTACAACACCGGCAATATCATTGCCTTCGTAAGTATTTTTTTGATATTCAGGGGCACCGAGAATTTTAACTATGCCATCTATCGTGAGTTTTCTTTCCGGATTTTCGCCGAAAGCAATTCTTTTTGCAATTCCTCTTACAACTTTTGCAATTTTTTTATCTAATGTTCTTACACCTGATTCGCGAGTGTAATCTTCTACAATTTTTTCAATAACATTTTTTGGAAAAAACAGCTGTGAGATTTTTACTCCGTGAGCTTTCAACTGTTTTGGAATTAAATGTCGTTTGGCAATTTCTATTTTTTCTTCAACAATATATCCACTTACGTGAATAAGCTCCATCCTGTCTAACAATGCAGGTTTAATGGAGCTAAGAGTATTAGCAGTGGCAATAAACATTACGTTCGAAAGGTCGTATTCCAATTCGAGATAGTTGTCGTAGAATGCATGATTTTGTTCCGGATCGAGAACTTCTAATAGTGCAGAAGATGGGTCGCCCCGAAAATCATTTCCTACCTTATCTATCTCGTCCAAAATAAAAACAGGATTTGAAAACTTGGCTTTTTTGATGCTCTGGATAATTCTGCCTGGTAAGGCTCCTATATATGTTTTTCTGTGTCCGCGAATTTCAGATTCGTCGTGTAATCCACCCAGCGAAATGCGTGCATATTTTCTGTTAATTGCCGAAGCGATTGATTTTCCGAGAGAAGTTTTTCCCGAGCCCGGAGGTCCGTATAGGCAAAGAATCGGAGATTTTAAATCACCTTTTAATTTTAGAACCGCAATATATTCTAAAATTCTTTCTTTTACTTCATCTAAGGCATAATGATCGTTATTTAGAATATTTTCGGCGTTTTTCAAATCGAAATTGTCCTTCGTGTATTCATTCCACGGAAGGTCGATAAGTGTTTGCAGGTAATTCAATTGCAGCGAATGATCAGGCGAAATTGGATTTATTCGTTGCAGTTTTTCAAGTTCATTGTCGAATGTTTCTTGAACATAATCAGGCCATTTTTTGGCTGTCGATTTGGCTTTTAGGTCTTCAACTTCTTTGTTCACATTGTCGCCGCCAAGTTCGTCCTGAATAGTTTTTAATTGTTGATGCAACATAAATTTTCGCTGTTGCTGGTCTATATCAGTTTTTACTTTCGATTGAACTTCGTTTTTCAGCTCAAGCATCTGAATTTCTCTTTGGAGATATTCCATGAGTTTTGTTGCCCTTTCTTTCTCGGAATTGTTTTCGAGCAAAAACTGTTTTTCTTCGCTTTTTACATCACTATTCGATGATATATAATTAATTAAAAAGGAAGAATTTTCGATATTTTTAATGGCAAACGCAGCTTCAGGAGGAATATTTGGCGAAAGCTGAATGACCTTCAATGCTAAATCTTTTATAGAGCCAATAATGGCATTATATTCTTTGTTCTTTTTTGCAGATGCTACTTTCGGGAGAATTCCAACTTTAGCTTTAAGGTAAGGTTCTTCGGTTAGTACTTCAATAATATTGAATCTTTTTAAACCCTGGATAATTACAGTTGTAATACCATCGGGCATTTCAAGGATTTTAACAATAGTAGCAACCGTTCCTACCTGAAATAAATCTGTGGGTTTAGGATCTTCAATATCAATATCTTTTTGAGCTATTGTGCCAATTATTTTGTCTTTTCTATAAATTTCTTTTACAAGATTTATAGATTTTTCTCTGCCAACAGTAATTGGAATTAATACTCCAGGGAAAAGGACAGTGTTTCTTAAAGGCAAAATAGCCAATTCGTCAGGAATATCAATTTTTTTCTCTTCTATATTTTCTTCTGTAATAACAGGTAGTATATTGCTCTCTTCGCCCAAAATGCTTTGCATGTTCATATTTTTCAATTAATATGTTAATTGTCTTATTCTTACGACTATGTCAGTTTTTGCTTGACAATTTGTCATTTTTATCATAAAATTTTCAAATTTCCAGTTAAACCAATTGCTGTGCCATTTTAAAAGGAAATTATAAATAATAAATCCTTAATCTTCAAATCTTCGATATTTTTCAGTTTTCTCAAAAACAGTACTAAGTATGTCTTTTTCAATCTGATCGAAAGTTTTTCCTCTTCGGTTCATAACAATTTTGGCAACATAAAAAGCTGCGGTTTTTTTATAAGTTTTTAAGCCTTGAGGACCTCCCCAGGCAAAAGAAGGGATAAAGTTTCGAGGAAATCCGCTACCGAAAATATTTGCATAAACTCCTACAACTGTGCCGGTATTAAACATTGTGTTGATGCCACATTTCGAATGATCGCCCATTATTAGTCCACAAAAAGTTAAGCCTGTTCCAGCAAAACGTTCTTCAGGATAATTCCATAGTCTTACCTCCGCATAATTGTTTTTCAGATTTGAATTGTTTGTATCTGCTCCAAGATTGCACCATTCGCCGATTACCGAATTTCCAAGAAATCCATCGTGGGCTTTGTTTGCATTTCCGAAAAATACAGAATTATTAACTTCACCTCCAACTTTCGATGCTGGACCAATTGTGGTAGGTCCATATATTTTAGCAGCCATTTTTAAAGTAGATTTTTCGCACAAAGCAAATGGTCCTCTAACTATCGAACCTTCCATAATTTTTGCATCTTTGCCAATATAAATTGGTCCGCTTGAAGCATTTAATGTAGCAAATTCTACTTTCGCACCATTTTCGAGAAATATATTTTCTGCGGCAAGAATATTATTTGTTTTGCTCAATTTCTGCGATTTTCTATTTTTGGTAAGAAGTTCGAAATCGTTTTGAATTGCTTCGCCATTTTTTTTGAAAATTTCGTAGGTAAAATTTATTTTCGAGATTTCGTATTCGTAGTTTATTTTTGAAAAGTTTTCGAAATTGTTTTCCAAATTAAAATTACTAAACTCACCTACATTCACAGCAACAATAATATTGTCTTTTATTAATGCCTGATTTTTTTCAAGTTCTGAAATTTTCTCAACAAGTTTAGTTTCCGGAAGGATAGAACCATTTATTAAAATATTGTTTTCGGCTACTTTTGCAGCATATTTCGTTTTTAAATAATCCTTTGTAAGAAACGAGCATTGGGTATTTAAATAGAGATTCCACTTTTCGCGAATGGTTAAAATACCAATCCTTATTTCTGCAACAGGGCGTGTAAATGTCAGCGGTAGAAGTTGTTCCCAACTTTGGTCGTCGAATAATAAATAATTCATATTTTCAAAAATAAAAGTATAATAAGCTTTACATCAAATTCTATTTTTGCAAAAGTAGAAAAAAAGCTCTACTATTTTCAGGCCTCCCTATCTAAAATTGTTCCGTTTATTTCCTGTATATGGATATATATGGAACAATCTATTCCATATATCTTATATTTGCAGATAAACGGAATTCCATTATGATAAAAAAAGTTAGTGAAAATAAAAATAAGCAAACTAAAATTGAATCGCTTCCTGAAAATATGAAGAAAAAAGATGTGTTGATTTATGTGTTGGCTCTCAGAAAACCTTAAACATAAATGCATTTTAAGCATCATCTATTCGGCTGGCTTACGAGTAAGTGAGGCAATAAGTTTAAAAGTAAAAGACATTGATTCCGACAGAGGAATGATAATAATAAGACAAAGCAAAGGGAAAAAAGACAGAATTAGTTTGCTTAGTAACAAAATACTATTACTTTTGCGTACATATTATTCATTATATAAACCGAAAGAGTATTTGTTTGAAGGAAGCAAAGGTGGAAAATATACAAGTAGCAGTATTCATAAAATAGTAAAAAAAGCAGCAAATGAAGCAAATATTACAAAAACAGTTTCAACTCATACATTAAGGCATAGTTTTGCAACACATTTATTAGAACAAGGAGTAAGTTTAAGATACATACAAACAATATTAGGACATGAATCGAGTAAAACAACAGAAATATACACACATGTTTCAAGCACAAAGTTCAATGAAATTAATAATCCTTTCGATGATATGGATATTTAAAACAAATAATAATAATAATAAAGAAATAAACGGAATTTTCCGTTTATACTAATGTTGGCGGTAATATTAAAAACTACAAAATGACAATATCTAAAGAAACGTTATCTCTAATTAATGCATTCAAAAATCCATTACTTGAAATTCTCACAGATATAAAGGATGAAGTCAAATTCTATTTTGATACAGGAATTATAAAGTATATTGAATCAATAAGAAAAAAATTCATCAAAACTAAGACATTCCTGTACAGACTTGAGAATGTCAATTTTTACGATATTTATTTCCCAATTACAATTGAAAATAAATCTACGAAAGATTACCTAATTGACAACATTGAGGAATTATTTAATAAATCAAATTTCATCTCAATAATAGGAAATGCAGGATGCGGAAAAAGTATGTTGTTAAAACATGTTTTTTTAAACTCAATAATGCAAATTGTTAAAATTCCAATTGTTATAGAATTACGGAATTTAAATGATTTCGATGGGAGCTTTATGGATTACTTAAACAATCTTCTCTCTGGCAAAAAGCTTGCTCCTAATAAAAAGATTTTAGAAAGAATTCTATCAAATGGTGAATTTTTATTCTTGCTCGACGGTTATGATGAAATCTTTAGTGATAATAAAAACAAATTAACATCTGAACTTATCGAGTTCATTGACAATTATAGCAGTAATTATTTCTTCATAACTTCTAGACCAGGTGCAAATGTTGAATCTTTGCCCAGGTTCGATAGTTACTCTGTCAATGATTTAAACGATAAACAAGTAAAGGATTTTATTAATCTACAATTAAAAAATTGTGGAGACAAAGAATTAGCAAATAAAATTATTAATGTAATTAGTAAGCCAGAAAACCAAGATTACAATTCATATCTTTCTAGTCCTTTATTGCTATCTATGTTTATTATGACATTCAATTCGTATCCTGAAATTCCCAAATCAAAAAGTAAATTTTATTGGAATGTTTATGACACACTTTGTACAAAACATGATTCGTTTACAAAACATGGGGGATATCAGCACGAAAGAAAAACTGGATTGCAAAATGAAGATTTTGAAAATATTTTAAAATGGTTTTCATTTATTTCGCTATTCAAAGGAAAATATAGTTTTGATGAGCAGTATTTTACCCAGCTTTTGAAAAAAATCAAAAATAAACTACAACTAAAATGCAGCATTGAAAACCTCAAAGAAGATTTAACCGTTGCAATATCAATATTAATGATAGATGACTTAGAGTATAAATTCCCGCATAAATCATTACAAGAATATTTTTCAGCTCTGCTTATTACAGGGCAAAACGAAAAGATTAAAAAAGAAATCTACACTAAAAAATTTGATAAAGTATCTGGGCACTCTTTTGGTGACAATGGGAATATGTGGATATTATTAAATGAATTAGACACAGTTCCATTTAATAGATATTACATAACGAGACATATAGAAAATTTCTACAAAAGAATAAACCTTGAATTACATGATGCAAAAATTAAATCCTTTATTCAATCAGGGGGTCATGAAATATATGCTTCATACGATAAGCAAGACAATAATGGATCCTTAAATTTAGCGACCTCTTCTACAATCGAAACTTCGGCACTGGCTTTTACCGGCATTTATCTTATGAAGCTCAATTATGACATTCACGGTGTTATATGGAAAAAACTAAAAACAATACAAGACATAAACCAAGCTTTACCTGCATTGGAATCTGGAAGTGATAAACATTATTCATTTATTGATCTTGATGAAAAAACTCAAAATGAAATTATTTTCAAAATAAAGAAAGAGAAATTAGATAATAAAATTTCTCAAGGTGTTCAATCAGTAAAGAATAAATTAGTTGAGGTTAAAAAGGAAATTAAAGAATATGAAAAAAGAAAAAATGACTTACTAAATTTATAAAATTACTACCGCCAACACTTAAGAATATAAAAACAGCGAAAAACTACAGTGCCAGGCACTGTAGTTTTTATATTCGTTGTTGAGCTAAACCCAAGCCGGCGGGCTTAAAGTGAAGGATTTGGCGTATATG